>JAEYRT010000168.1 GCA_023435325.1 Pseudomonadota bacterium
ATTTTGTCCAGTGCGCAAAGGGCACGGATGCAAAAGCAAACGGCTTGACTGCCACTCAGTCAAGCCGCTGGGAAAACAGGCGGTTCAGCGATGGCTGGCAGGACTGCACCAGATGCGCAGCCAGCCTGAAGCAACATCAGTCACCGAACATTTTCTGCTTCAGTTCGCGGCGCTGCTGCGCTTCCAGCGACAGCGTGGCCGTGGGACGTGCCAGCAAACGGGGCACCCCGATGGGCTCGCCGGTTTCATCGCAATAGCCATAGTCACCCGCATCGATGCGCACAATGGCCTGTTCGATCTTCTTGAGCAGCTTGCGCTCGCGGTCACGTGTGCGCAATTCCAGCGCGTGCTCTTCCTCGATGGTGGCACGGTCAGCAGGATCAGGCACTACCACGGTGTCTTCACGCAGGTTTTCTGCAGTTTCACCCGCGTTTTGGTGCATGTCCTGCTTGAGCTTGACCAGCTTGGCGCGGAAATACGCCATCTGGACGTCGTTCATGTACTCATCATCGGGCATGGCCACGATTTCAGCGTCAGTCAGCTCTTCCAGGGGCTTGGTCTTCCAGTTATTGGCGAGCTTGGGATCGCGTTTGGTCACAAAGGAAGTAGGCGCAGAAGTAGTCGTTGGCATGGTCTTGATTGAAACGGCCTTGGTGACTGCGGCAGGTGCAGCAGCGGCCTTGGTTGATTCAGAGGGCGCAGTGCGTGACTGACTGCCCGCAGTGGTTTTGGCAGCAGCGGTGCTGGGCTTGACTGCAGCTTTCTTGGCTGCAGGCTTGCCTTTCTGCTCGGCGGTGGTGGCGGCCACTTTGGTCGTGGCTTTTTTCTTGCTCGTCTCGACTGCTGTCACTTCCTGTCTCCTCACAGTACTAGCATGGCCCAGTCGGCTCACCCTCAAGGTATGAAGCTACCGGGTCCCTTATCAGGGGCGCGATTGTATCGGTCAGACACTGTCTCGCCCCCAACGTTGTGCATAACGCACAGACTTGTCTGGTTTAACCCGGCCCCGGACAGGAGCACGACGAGGTTTTCGCCCTTAGACCAGGCTCTGGTCCAGCCCCTGACGCAGGATGTCTTGCGGCAGGTCAATACCGATAAAGACCATCTTGCTCTGGCGTTTTTCATCTGCGCCCCATTCGGGACCCAAATCGCTGCCCATCAACTGGTGCACCCCCTGGAAGATCACCTTGCGCTCGGTGCCCTTCATATGGAGCACGCCTTTGTAGCGCAGCATCTTGGGGCCGTAAATGTTGACGATGGCACCGAGAAAGTCTTCAAGCTTTGCAGGATCAAATGCCTTTTCCGCACGATAGACGAAGCTTTTGACATCGTCATCATGGTGATGGTGGTGCGGGTGGTGGCAATGCTCGCCATGGGCGTGATCGTGACCGCAGTCCGCGTGGTGGTCGTGACCATGATGGTCATGGTCATGCGCGCAGTGACCATGGTCGTGGTCACAGTGGCTGTGGTCGTGGTCGTGCTCGTCTTCCTTCAGGAAGTCCGGATCGATATCAAGCTTGGCATTGAGGTTGAAGCCGCGCAGGTCAAACACTTCGTTCAGGGCCACATCGCCAAAATGCACGGCCTTGATGGGCGCACGCGGGTTCATGTGCTTGAGACGGTGGATCAACGCCTCTTTCTCAGTCTCTGTCACCAGATCGGTCTTGGACAGAAAGATCTGATCGGCAAAACCCACCTGACGACGTGCTTCCTGGCGGTCATCCAGCTGCTGGTTGGCGTGCTTGGCATCCACCAGGGTCAGGATGGAGTCGATGAGGTAGGTTTCGGCAATCTCGTCGTCCATGAAGAAGGTCTGAGCCACAGGACCAGGATCGGCCAGACCCGTGGTTTCGATGACCACACGGTCAAACTCGACCAGCCCCTTGCGGCGCTTGGCGGCCAGCAGTTGCAGGGCTTCGCGCAGATCTTCACGGATGGTGCAGCAGATGCAGCCATTGCTCATTTGCAGGATCTGCTCTTTGGATTCGGTCTTGAGGATGTCAGTGTCGATGTTTTCTTCACCGAACTCGTTTTCGATCACGGCAATCTTCATGCCATGCGACTCGCTAAGCACGCGCTTGAGCAGCGTGGTTTTGCCCGAGCCCAAAAAGCCGGTGAGGATGCTGACGGGAATGAGAGCCATGGAAATACAACCTTGTCGCAATGCGCAAGCCGTACACAATACAGCCTGCTGATCAGTCAAACAACGGCGCACAGCAGCAAATGGCTGTACGCCAGAGGCGAAGAGTGTAGCCATCCCGCGAAGCACATGAGCGGATCGGGCTCTCCTGGTTGCGGGGCTTTTCGCCACTCAAGCTTGTAGCGGCATATCCTGCTCACTACCCCTATGCATGATTTTGTTGTGCATGGAGCGGTTTTCCAGCAAGCTGGCCATGGAAGCCAGATTCAAGTCTCCCACCAGCACGCCACTGAAATCGGTACGGGCTCCGCCAATCGGTACGGCGATCGTCAGACAAAAGTCTTCCGTCGCGCTGGACAGATAGATCGGCGACACAAAGGGCCGTCCGCTATCACGCACATGCACGAAGTACGACTGCGCGCTGCGGTTGGCCCCTGCCCCACCTCCACGGATGCGGCCATACATGAGCGGATTGATCCAGTTGGCATGGGTTTGCACGCCTTCGGCGTCCAGCTCGAACAACACTTCAAAGAAAGGATAGGCCTTGAAGACATGATCCAGCGCGTGGGGATCACGCCCGCGCGGCTCTTGCAGCAAACGCAGCAGAATGTCCAGCACCTGCTGCTCCCATCCCGATAGGTGGGGACTGCTGTCCTCGGGCTGGATGACATGCGGAAAGTCGGCTTCCACCACGATCACATTGCCCCCCGAAGTCTTGCCGATCTTCTTGAGTTTGGCCGCGCGTGCCGAAGCCTCCACGCTGTCTTGCGGCATGCCGGTGCTGCCATTGACGCACGAGACAGACATGCTGGCCACCGGGTGACTTTCGCCATCCTCCGTCACAAAGTAGCCGCGCTGCAAATCGTCGGTGTCATACAAATGCCTCGCCAGGGTATGAAACTGGGCCATGGCACGCAGCAATTGCGGAACCAGCATCGGATCAGGGTGGTCCAGCAGGACGATGAAGTCATCGCCCCCGATGTGGCCGAGCATGCAATCCGCATTCGTGGCAAACACATTGCGCAGGATCTCTGCCAGCGTGCGGATCATGGCATCGCCACGCACAAAACCGTAGCGGTCATTGAAGGCCTTGAAATGGTCCAGGTCGATGTACACCAGTTCCAGATGCCCGTGCGGACGGGCGATGCGCATCTCGATGGACTGGCGCAGCGTCGGCCCTGTGGTCAGCTGCGACAGCGGGTGCAGGCTGGCACCATGCTCCTGGCGCGCCAGCATGTGGGCCACCAGCATCAGGGGCTCCAGCGTGCCGATGTAACAACCGCGCTCGTCCACCACAGCCCAGGGCGAGGCATTGAGCCGCTCCAGATACAGGCTGCGCGACAAGGCGCTCAGGCCGATGTTGTAAGGCAGCATGCGGTGCAGCGGTTCTGCGCCCTGCGCCACGGTGCGCATGCTGCGTGACAAAGCCTTGCCACGTGGCAGCACGCCCACGGGGCGGCCATCATCCGTCAGCACGCACCACGGCAAGGCGGGCGACTCGCGAAATGCCTGGCGCACCATGGTCAGCGGCGTCTGGATGTCAAACGCAGGCGGCGACTCGATCACATCCGTGATGGAGAAACGATCCTGCCGCTGCGCCGTGGCGGCAGGTTCCGCCACTGGCACGTTGACCACGCCCTGCAAGGGGGTATGCGTGGGCCTGGCCAGCAGAAAACCCTGCACCAGATGTATGCCCAGCGAGCGGCAGAACGTCACGTCTTCAGGCCGCTCCAGGCCTTCGGCAATCACGGTGGCGCCCAGGCGCTCGGCCATCGAGACCAGCGCCTCCAGCAGCACCGAGCGCACACGGCTGCCCCGGGCTTCGTGCACCAGACCGCGATCGACCTTGATGAAGTCCGAGCGCACCATGGCCAGCACCGACAGACAGTTGAACCCCGCCCCCATGTCGTCCAGGGCAATACGCACTCCCTGGCTGCGCAGTTCGTCGCAGCGCTGTGCCAGAGCTGCGGGATCGACTTTTTCACTTTCCACCACTTCGATGACGATCTCGTGGGGGGCCAGCACGTGGCAGTGGAGCCATTGGAAGAATAGCTGCGGCCATTCAGGCTGCATGAGGGTTGAAGGCAGTACGTTCAGAAACAAGGTGCTGCCGGGCTCCAGGTCCTGCACCTTGCGCTGCAAGGCTTTGCGCTGCAGTGCCATGTCCAGCGCATCCACGCGCCCCAGATGACGCGCCAGCGTGAACGTCTCCTGGCCGGTGAGCAATTGCCCCTCGGGCGTGCGCAGGCGGCACAGCGCCTCTTGCCCGTAAATGTGACCGCCGCGGGACAGATCGACGATAGGCTGGAAGTGCACCTCCACATAAGGCTCCATACCGTCTTGCAGCCATGGGTATTGCAGGCGTGTGAACAGGACCATGAAGGGCACGGCGGCATCCAGCAGCATGGCTGCGGATTGCTGGCCCTGGGCGCCATCCACGACGGTGACCAGGGTCAGCGCCAGCACCTGGGCGTCGCTTTCCTGCTCCAGCTGCTGCATCAGCCGGAGCACATCACCGCAGCGACCCAGCTTGAACACCCACACATTGCGGCCCATGCGCATGCCATGCAGACGCAGCCAGCAAGCGGGAACATGATGACCTTCGTATTTCAGGAGCAGCTCCATGGCGGCTAATCCCTATGCTCTAGTTGTATGCAGGAGTAACTAGCAATAAGTGCACCAAATAAAAACAATAGCTTCCAGCACTCTATCCACGGCAACTTCAGATATAAAACTATCTGAAAAGCTTATGAAACAAGCGTAAACAGCTACTTTTTTCTAGAGCAAAGCATCACTATCACTGCTTCTTGCGCGCACGCGGGTGGGCCTGTTCATAGGCCTGCGCCAGATGCTGAAAATCCAGGCGCGTGTAAATCTGTGTCGTGGCAATGCTGGCGTGGCCCAGCAACTCCTGCACGGCGCGCAAATCGCCGCTGGACTGCAGCACATGGCTGGCAAACGAGTGGCGCAACACATGCGGATGCACGGACTGCGCCAGGCCCGCTTGCTGGCTGCGCTGGCGCAGTTGCTGCCAGATCACACGTGGCGTGATGCGTGCGCCACGTGCACCCACGAACAAGGCAGGCTCGCCCCAATGGGGTGCAAAGCGGCTTTCGCGCAGCGCCAGCCAGCGCTGCAGGGCGGCTCTGGCAGGACTACCCACCGGCACACTGCGGCGCTTGCCACCCTTGCCGGTCACATGTACCAGCCCCGCTTGCAGATCAATCCACCCCAGACCGCTGCCAGCCTGCACATCCAGTCCGGCCAGCTCGCTCACGCGCAGGCCGCTGCTGTAGAGCAGTTCGGTCATGGCCGCATCACGGGCTTCCACCCAGGGGTCGGATTCCGGATTGACAAAGGCCGCCAGCTGCACAGCCTCATCCACGCCCAGGGCCTTGGGCAGGGGCTTGGCAGTTTTGGGCGCGCGAATGCCCTCCACCGGGTTGCGGTCCACCCAGCCCTGCCATGCGGCCCATTTGAAAAAACCGCGCCAGCACGACAGCCACAGGGCAATGCTGCGTCCATGCCGCCCCTTGGCATGCAGGCTGGCCACACAACGGCGAATGTGCGCGGCTTGCAGCGCCAGCACGGTCTGGCCCGATTGGGCCGCCATGGCCTGCAGGTGCTGCAGACCTTCGGTGTAAAGCGCCACCGTGCGCGCAGCCAGCCGCCGCTCACCGGCCACGTGCTGCAAATAGGCTTGCAGCTGCGGCTCCAGAACAACGGCCTTGGTCATGCCCGCCGCGGCCAGTCTCAGTTGCCCGAAGGCATGACGCGCAGGCGGCTCAGTGCAGCGCTGGCCTGCTCGGCAATGCGCGAGAGGAATTCCGTGCCCATGGTGGCATCGAAGCGCAGCGGATCGGGCGAACCCAGGACCAGCAGACCGAAGGCGGGACTCTGGCTGTCATTGGGGCCTTCGCGCAACGTCAGCAATGCAATGGATTGCACCTCGTCCGGGTTGGGCAACCAGGCCGTGGGCTCGAAGCCCAGATTGGGGCCACAGAAAGGCATGGTCAGCGAAGTCGCAAACGACTTGGCATCCTCGCTCACACCCATGGTGAACAGGGAGCCCATATAAGGCCCGGCCACATCCCAGACGCGGATGCCCACCTGGGGCACATCAAATTCGGTCTGTATGCCTTCAGCAATGGCATGGGGCAGCTGGCGCACGTCCTGCACGCCAGCCAGCGCGCAGCTCCAGCGGTGAATCTTGTGCGCAATGGCCGAGTTTTCACTGCTGTTGCGCACAATGTCCATGATGCGCAGCTCCAGGCCCTTGATCTTCTCGCGCAGCATTTCGGCCTGGCGCTCCTGCAGGCTGACTGCACGGCTGCCATGGCCGCTGCTCAGCTGCACCCGGGTCAGCATCTCGGCGTGGTGTTCAAAAAATTCAGGGTGCTGCAGCAAATATTCAGCAATGCTGGCTTCATTCACGGCGGGTGTATCGGTGCTGTTCATAGTTCGTCAGGAATGTGAATCTGCCCTTCAAAGACCGTGATGGCAGGCCCGGTCATCATGACGGGGTCCTGTTCACCGCCGGCCCATTCAATGGTCAGCAGACCCCCGCGAGTATGCACGTCTACACGGTGGTCCAGTTCACCTCTGAGGATACCGGCAACCACGGCTGCGCAGGCGCCAGTTCCGCAGGCCAGGGTTTCTCCCGCACCGCGCTCGTACACCCGCAGCTTCACTTGCGTGCGCGAGAGCAATTGCATGAAGCCGGCATTCACGCGCTGGGGAAAACGCACGTGGTTCTCGATCTGCGGCCCCATCACAGACACGGGCGCCGTGTCCACATCGTCCACGATCTGCACGGCATGCGGATTGCCCATGGAGACAGCCACGATCTCCACCTGCGTGCCGGGAGCTGGAGCACTCAGGGCCAGCGGCCATACCTGCGCGCGGTGCCGTTGCTGCGCCTGCAGGCCTTGGCCATCGAACGGCACCTGCGCTGCATCCAGCACCGGCGCACCCATGTTCACGGTCACCCGGCCATCGGCCTGCAACTGCGGGGCGATCACGCCCGCACGGGTGTGGACACGGATTTCCGTCTTGTTCGTCAGTCCCTTGTCGTGCACATAACGCGCAAAACAGCGGGCACCGTTGCCACACTGCTCCACTTCGCCGCCATCGGCGTTGTGGATCACATATTCAAAATCCACGCCCTCGGCAGGCGAAGGGCGCACGGTCAGAATCTGGTCTGCACCTATGCCGAAGTGGCGGTTCGCCAGAAAACGATAATGCGCAGGCGTCAGGCCCAGTTGGCCCCGGGTTTCGTCCAGCACGACAAAGTCATTGCCAGCGCCTTGCATCTTGGTGAATCGAATATGCATAGCAGTGCGGTCAGAGCGTCAGAGAAAAAGAACTCAGGACTTGGCGGTGCGCAGCTTGTCCAGGGCGCGTTCGACAAACATCAGGCGGTCCTGGCCCCAGAAGCGCTCGCCATTGAGCACAAAAATGGGAGAACCAAAAATGCCCCCGGCCACGGCTTCTTCGGTGTAGGCCTGGTAAGCGGCCTGCACTTCGGGCGAGGTTTCCAGGGCATGCAGTGCCTTGCCGTCGTAACCGGCTTCATTGGCAACAGCAATGCGCACCTCGGCATCCGAAGTCTTGCGTTCTTCGGCCCACAACGCGCGCAGCAAGGCGTGCGACAGCGGTTGTGCATCCAGGCCCTGCAGCTGGGCAGCAATCACCATCCAGCCTGGCTTTTTGTTCCAGTTCGGATCATCGGGCACGCCTTTGGGGTAGTGGGCTGGCTCCAGATTCAGGGGCATTCCCAGATAGTCGCGCCAGCGCGCCAGCTCCAGCGCGTGGTAGCTGCGGCGGGCTTCAGGACGGGTTTTCAGTGGGATACCCCCTGTTTGTGGCACCACCAGCTGGAAGTCATACGGCTTGAGCACCAACTTCACACCGTGCCTGCGCACGATGTCTTGCAATTGGGGGCCCGCAAAGTAAGCCCATGGAGAGGAAAGGCTATAGAAACAGTCAAGTTGGGTCATGGATGAATTATCTTCGCCCCTGTGAGCTACGAAACACATTCCCCATCCGTGGACCGGACGCTGGCACCGGTCCCCCTGCAAACCATTGCCTCGCCGCGCAACCATGCAGCACTGCAGCTGCTGGCCCAGCAAGCCCGGTACGACCTGCAAAAGCTGAACTACCCGCCCCCCAACTGGGTCGCAGCCCCCAATGCCGACAAGGTGTTAGATGTGCTGATCGTAGGCGCAGGCATGTGCGGCCAGACCGCTGCTTTTGCCTTGCAGCGCGAGGGTTTACGCAATATCCGCATCATTGACGCGGCCGCCCGCGGCGACGAGGGTCCCTGGGCCACCTTTGCCCGCATGCTGACCTTGCGCAGCCCCAAACAGCTGACAGGCCCCGATCTGGGGGTGCCCAGCCTGACCTTTCGTGCCTGGTATGAGGCGCAGCACGGCGAAGGTGACATCTCAACTTTCGACGCCGCCACACCCGGTTGGGCAGGCCTGCACAAAATCGGCCGTGTGGACTGGCGCGACTACCTGCTGTTCGTGCGCGATGCAAGCGGCATCCCGGTGGAGAACCTCACGCGCCTGGACAGCCTGCACGACGAAGACGGTGTCGCCGTCGCGCAGATCACCGGCCCCAAAGGCACGGAAACCGTGCGCGCCCGCAAGGTGATTCTGGCGCTGGGCCGTGACGGCAGCGGTGCACCGCGCTGGCCGGATTTCCCCAGCCTGTCCATGCAGGACCCGCTGGCCCGGAACCGCGTCTTCCACACCATGGACGAGATCGACTTTGCTGCGCTCAAGGGCAAGACAGTCGCTGTCCTCGGCGCAGGCGCCTCAGCCTTTGACAACGCGGCCTGCGCACTGGAAGCAGGCGCCACGGTGCAGCAGTTCGCACGCCGTCCTGTGATGCCGCAGATCAACAAGAGCAAGGCGGCGTCCTTCCCTGGCTTCCTGCGCGGCTATTCGCAGCTGGACGATCAGCGCAAGTGGCGCTTTTACACCTACATCTTTGACGAGCAGGTGCCTCCCCCATGGGAGACCGTGCGCCGCTGCGATGCGTTTGACAGCTTCAGCCTGCGCATGGGTTGCGGCTGGAAGGATGTGCAGCCGCTGGCGGATGGCGTCAACGTCACCCTGGTCGACGGCACGGTGCAGTGCTTTGACGCAGTGATCTTCGGTACGGGCTTTGATGTGGATCTGCTGGACCGCCCCGAGCTGCAGCGCTACAGCGCCCATATCGACACCTGGGGGCGCCATGTGACTCCAGAACAGGCCGCAGCCAATACCGAAGCTGCACGCTTTCCCTATCTGGCGCCAAGCTTTGCGCTGCAGAGTCTGGATGGCACGCATGCCGAGGCCATGGGCCGCATTCACCTGTTCAACTGGGGCGCAACCATGACGCATGCCGCCCTGGGCAGCGACATTCCGGGCCTGGGCATTGGTGCCACGCGTCTGGCACATGCCATCGTGGCCGACTTGTTCGTGCAGGACGCCGACTGGCACTGGCAGCGCCTGCTGGACCATGACGAGCCGGAGTTGCTGGAGACACGCTGGTACCAGCCACCTGCTACATAAAAAGTAGCTACCAATGCATTCCTGACAAACGTTTGCCATGCATCAGACACAAAAAAAGACCGGAGGGCTCCGGTCTTTTTTTGTGGGCACTTGCTGTGCTTACATCTGGATCTTGGTGATCTTGGAGCCTTGCACGGACACACCAGCTTCCAGGCCTGCATTGGTCAGCACATAGCTGCTGATCGGGGCATTGATGGTGTCAGTGTCGACACTGCCATTCGCACCCGCCTTGCCCACGGCCACCGTGGCATCCGCCCCGACGGACCAGCCATCGCTGTTCACAAACTTGTTGTAGGCATCGTTGGTGCTGAAGACATAGATGACGGCCTTGGACTGGCCTCCGGCCTGCCAGCCGATTGAAGCGGCCGTGGTGCTGTAGTAGCCGCGGCTGGTGCCATTGGAACGCAACACGCACTTGCCGTGCTCTGCCCCGACCACGAAACTGCCACCGATCACGGCAGGGCAGATCAGCACACCCTTGGCGCGTGCGATCTGCTCCCGGGTGCCGGGCATGGCACTGTACAAACGGTTCAAGGTGGCCGTGGCCTGGGATTCCAGCTCTGCACGTGTGGAAGGCGCAGAAGCTTTACCTTGGGTGGTGCCGGTGCTGGAGCAGCCCACCATGGCCAGAGCGGCCAAAGACACACCACCAGCCCAAACTACCGAGCGCAGAGAAAAAGACTTTTGCATGATTGAACTCCCGTTGGAACGTTAAGAACACATCTGTGCTGCTGCAAAAATGTGGCAAAAACCATCCTAGGTGCATGTCTTCTGTCTGCAAACACATCCCGAACAGGTCTCAATATCGGACTACACCAAGCCCGCTTGCCGACTTGCTCGCGCGTCAGCGGCAGGCCCACAAGCCGGCAGAGAAGCCGGTTTTTGTTCGGTTTTTTCTCCTGATCTGGCCCCTGCTTATCTTTTACGCTGCCTTCTTATGAATCTCTGGAAACACTTTCACCACCCTCGTGCCGCCATGGTGTTGCTGCGCGTCACCTTGGCCGTTCTGATGTTGTTTCATGGCTGGTTCAAGATCACCAACGGCATCAGCGGCATTGAAGCCATGGTGGTCAAAGCAGGGCTGCCCGCCTTCCTGGCCTATGGTGTGTTCATTGGTGAAGTGATTGCCCCTTTGCTGTTGCTGGTGGGACTGTATGTCGTGCCAGCGGCGCTGATCGTGGCCATCAACATGGTGGTGGCGCTGGTGCTGGTACACGGCAACCACTTTCTGCAACTGAGCAAATCCGGCGGCTGGGCGCTGGAGCTGCAGGCTTTTTTTCTAGTCACGGCACTTGTTGTTGCCATGGGTGACAGCAAGCACAAATAAATAAAAATAATAAATCGGCGCTTGCCCTGCCTGCAAAAACGGCGCGAAGTACGCGCCGTTTTTGCAGGTATGCCGCTCAGAAACGTTCCCAAGGCATGGCATAACGCCACTGTCCTTCTTCCAGCCTGGCCATGGAAATACGCCCCATGCGCAGGCGTTTCAGGCCAATCAGTTTCAGGCCCACACCATGGCACATGGCGTCAATCTCTTCAGGGAAGACCCCTTTGAGTGCAAAACGCAGGTGGTGGTCGCTTTGCCAGCTGACCTTGAGTCTTGGCAGGCGTTTGCCAGCAATGGCACCTCCGTTGCGCAGCAGCTCCAGGCCCTCGGCATCCAGCTTGCCCTGCACATGGGCAATGCATTCCTGCTCAATGTACAGCGCATCCTCGGTGAGCTTGCGCGCCACACGGCGATCCTGGGTGAACACCGTCAGACCACTGGCGGGCACAGGCAGGGGTTCCAGACACTCCAGGTGCTGAAAATGCTTTTGCAGCATGCGGATCGGCGCGGGCGTGTCGCCCTGGTTCCAGTTCGCTGCCGTCAGCAGATCCAGTGCGCTTTGCTTGCTCCCCGGCTGCACGGAATAGCCAGCAGGCTTGTGCAGCAAGAGGGTGACGGGTGGCACGGCTTCAGCCTTGGCGCCCTCGATCACCTGCACAACCTGCTCCGGGCGCACGCGCGCACCGGGGTGTTCGACGGTCAGGCCATCGACCTGAACCGCACCGTTTTCGATATAAAGCTCGGCTTCTGTGCGCGAGCACTGCAATTGCTCCGCCAGTCGCTTGGACAGGCGGACGCTGGGGTCATTGTTCTTGGGTAGTTCGGTCTGAGACATCCGCCAAGCCTAAAGCACGAATGCGTTCCACGTGCGCCAAGAGGCTTCTTTCGGCCAACGGCCACAGGGCTTGCGGCGTGTCCGCATACGCCAGGGCCACCCAGTCCTGAGGCAGGCCTGCAGGCAGCTGTCGCATCGCAGCCAGAACCTTGTCCTCACGCGCCAGGCGGTGGGCCTTGAGCTGGGCAATCACTTGTGGCGCGTTACCCAGCACGTAACCATGTGCGGGCAGCAGGAAAGCCACCTCCTCCTGCATGCACAAGGCAGCGAGCTTGTCGAGGCTGTCGATGTAGTCACGCATATTGCCATCCGGCAGCGCAATGATGGTGGTGCTGCCATTGAGAATATGGTCACCCGTGAACAGCAGCGCATCTTCTTCCAGCAGCAGGCACAGGTGATTGGCGGCATGCCCCGGCGTGAACACGGCGCGCAAGCTATGTGTCACGTGCTTGCGCTCCAGCGTCTGCCCGGCCAACACCAGCCGCTCACCATCCTGCAGCACCACGTCCGGCACAAACTGGCTGTCCGGCCGTGCAGTGGAGGCGGAAGGCAGGCCGTGAATCTGGGGCCTGGCCAAGCCCCGTTCCACGCACAGGGCCTGCAGCAGAAAAGCACCGGGCGAGTGGTCGGGATGGGAATGGGTGCACACAATGTGGCGCACATCCTGCCCCGCAGCATCCAGCAGACGCGCCACATGGCCGGGGTCTGCCGGTCCGGGATCAATGACGATATAGCCCGTGGCTGTCTCCCCCACCAGATAGCTGTTCGTGCCCGGGCCGGTCATGACGTTCGCATTGGGGGCCGTCAATCGCAAAATGTTTTTGCGCAGCGGCACTGCAGCCGCGCTTTGCCATGCCAGCTCATGCAGGATTTGCCCGTCAGGGCACACCATGGCCAGCTCGCCATACGCCGCATCGCTCTCCATGCAGCGAATTTCCTTGCCCTGCAGGATGCCTGCGCGCGGTGAACTCTCCCACAGCGGGCCATGGGCCACAGCCTCCAGTACCGCCTGTGCACTGGGGTAGGTGGCCAACCGCTGCAATGTCCGCAAGGTAGGAAAAATCATGGGCATGCGTCCCGCCTTGTACCGCTCCAGCGCTTCCTGAGGCTGCACCCAGACGGGCTCGAACTGCTCGGACTCATCGGCCACCGGCACTTGCCCCTGCGGCATGCGTGCCACAAAAAATGGCACGGCAAAACGCCGTGGCAGGTTGCGGTCTGCCGTCCAGTGCGCCAACTGCCAGACATGGCGCACATCCAGTTGCATGCCGCGTGCAGCCAGTTGTGGCCACAGCGGCGCATGGCGCTCCAGTGCATCCACATCCGCTTGCGTGGCAGGGCTTCCATCGGCGTGTACTGCCAACAGCACCCCCATTTCTTCCAGGCTTTCGCGCACGGCGGCAATGGCCGCCGTCAGCATGTCCGCCGGCACCCCGCCGCGGTGCAGCACCTCGCCATGGGCCTGGGCATCCTGCGCCTCGATTCCACCGCCAGGAAATACATAGGCCCCGGGCACGAAGCTGGCCTTTTCCGAGCGTCGCGTCATCAGCACTTCCCAACTGCCATCAGCACGATCGCGCAGCAACAGCAAAGTGGAGGCTTTCAAAGGCGTGACAGGCACACGCTGGGGATGGAGCAATTGTTCAGGACGCAGCATGGGAGGGATTATTTACTGCTTGGCCGGCGGGAAGGTGTCGCCATTTGCACTGCGCCTTATGCACTCACGTATGAAAGCACGCATATACACATACATAAATATCATGTAGACGCCTGCACAATACCAAGTATTGATACAGCTCAGAGACAGCCAGCCATGACTTCCATTGCCCGCCGCGTTTTATTGCAATCTGCAGCCGCCGCTACCTTTGCCCTGGCTGCCACTCCCGCAGCCTTTGCGCAAAGTGATGTGTCCCAATGGCCCACGCAGCCCATCACCATGATCATGACCTTCAACGCCGGCTCCGGCGTGGACGTGGTGGCCCGTCTGATTCAAGAGCCTGTGTCCAAGATCCTGGGTCAGCCCGTGATCATTGATTACAAGCCCGGTGCGGCTGGCAATATCGCCAGCGAGTACGTCTCGCGCGCCAAACCCGATGGCTACACCATGGTGTTTGGCACGGCAGCCACCCACGGCACCAATGCAGCGCTTTACCCCAAGCTGCCCTTTGATGTTGAAACCGATTTCACCCCTGTAGCCCCTGTGGTGACCGTGTCGAACGTGCTGACCATCAACCCGGACGTGATCAAGGTCAACAACCTCAAGGAGTTTGTGGACGAGATCAAGGCCAACCCCGGCAAGTACAACTTTGCCTCCACCGGCAACGGCACCGGCACCCACATGGCATTTGCCGAACTGAACTGGCGCCTGGGCCTGGACATGGTGCACGTGCCCTACAAGGGTGGCCCCGACGCCATCACTGCCGTGCTGCGCGGTGAAACCTGCTGCATCATGAACCAGGTGCAGACCGTGCTGCCCCACGTGAAATCGGGCAAGCTCAAGATGCTTGCCGGCTCCACCGCGCAGCGCATTGCTGCCGTGCCTGATGTTCAGCCCGTGGCCGAAAGCGGCCTCGAAGGCACCAAGGGTTTTGACAGCGCCATCTGGTTTGGCATTTTCGCGCCCAAGCACACACCAGCCCCCATCGTGGCCAAGTTCAATGCCGCCGTGCAGCAGGCGCTGCAGCAGCCTGAAATTCGCGAGCGTCTGGAGAGCACCGGCAACAGCCTGCGCCTGGAAAATCCGGAGCAGTTCAAAAAGACAGTGCACGAAAACCGCAAGACCCAGGCTGAAATCGTGAAAGCCGCCAACATCCAGATTCAGTAATCTGCCTGACAAAAAACAAAACGCCTCGGCAAAAACCGAGGCGTTTTTTTGTGTTCGATAAATGTGAAGTCCGCCGATAAGCCGGATTCTGTGCACAGCGGTTGCCCGCTGCGTGACTGCCATTACTCTGGGCCAGTGG
>JAEYRT010000197.1 GCA_023435325.1 Pseudomonadota bacterium
GTCGTAAGCCGCACGCTTTTGGCTGTCCGAGAGCATCTCGTAGGCCTCTTTGACCTCCTTGAACTTCTCTTCGGCTTCCTTGGCCTTGTCGCCCTGGTTGCGGTCAGGGTGGTATTTCATGGCCAGCTTGCGGTAGGCCTTTTTCAGTTCATCGTCCGAGGCCGTCTTGGAGACGCCGAGGACTTCGTAAAAGTCGCGTTTGGACATTGGTATTTACAGCCAGTAAAAAACAGGAACGCCGCGCAAGACGCCGGGGAGGGCGACAGCGCGGCGGCAAGCGGTCAAGAATGCCGCTGCGTCCAAATTACTTCTTCACTTCCTTGACTTCGGCGTCGACGATGTCGTCGTCGCTGGAACCGGCGGGCTTGGCCTGTGCAGCTTCGGGACCCGCTTCTGTCGCGCCACCTGCTGCAGCGGCAGCCTGGGCTTCGGCATACACCTTCTCGCCCAGCTTCTGGCTGGCGGTCATCAAGGCCGTGGTCTTGGCTTCGATGGCGTCCTTGTCTTCACCCTTGAGGGCTTCTTCCAAGTCCTTCACCGCAGCTTCGATGGCGTCTTTCTCGGCTGCTTCCAGCTTGTCGCCGTGCTCGCCCAGGCTCTTCTTCACGCTGTGAACTGCGGCTTCACCCTGGTTCTTGGCTTGCACCAGTTCCAGCTTCTTCTTGTCGTCGGCAGCGTTCAGTTCAGCGTCCTTGACCATTTGCTGAATTTCTTCTTCCGACAGACCAGAGTTGGCCTTGATGGTGATCTTGTTTTCCTTGCCGGTGCCCTTGTCCTTGGCAGAGACGTTCAAGATACCGTTGGCGTCGATGTCAAAGGTCACTTCAATCTGGGGCACGCCGCGAGGTGCGGAGGGGATGCCTTCCAGGTTGAATTCACCCAGCAGCTTGTTGCCCGATGCCATTTCACGCTCACCCTGGAACACCTTGATGGTCACGGCAGGCTGGTTGTCGTCTGCGGTGGAGAAGGTCTGAGCGAACTTCGTAGGAATCGTGGTGTTCTTGGTGATCATCTTGGTCATGACACCGCCCAGGGTTTCGATGCCCAGGGACAGAGGTGTCACGTCCAGCAGCAGCACGTCGGAACGGTCACCTGCCAGCACTTGGCCTTGCACGGCAGCGCCCACAGCCACGGCTTCGTCGGGGTTCACGTCCTTGCGAGGATCGCGGCCGAAGAATTCCTTGACCTTCTCTTGCACCTTGGGCATACGGCTCATACCGCCGACCAGGATCACGTCTTGGATGTCAGACACGGAGATGCCAGCATCCTTGATCGCAGTGCGGCAAGGCGCAATAGTGCGCTCGATCAGGTCTTCCACCAGGGCTTCCAGCTTGGAGCGGGTCAGCTTCAGGTTCAGGTGCTTGGGACCGGATGCGTCTGCGGTGATATAGGGCAGGTTGATGTCGGTCTGAGCGGAGTTCGACAGCTCGATCTTGGCCTTTTCAGCCGCTTCCTTCAGGCGCTGCAGTGCCAGCACGTCCTTGGACAGGTCAACGCCTTGCTCTTTCTTGAACTCGGCAATGATGTAGTCAATGATGCGCTGGTCAAAGTCTTCGCCACCCAGGAAGGTGTCGCCGTTGGTCGACAGCACTTCGAACTGCTTTTCGCCGTCCACGTCCGCGATTTCGATGATGGACACGTCAAACGTACCGCCGCCCAAGTCATACACGGCAATCTTGCGGTCACCCTTGCCCACCTTGTCCAGGCCAAAAGCCAGAGCAGCAGCCGTAGGCTCGTTGATGATGCGCTTGACTTCCAGGCCTGCAATGCGGCCGGCGTCCTTGGTGGCCTGGCGCTGTGCGTCGTTGAAGTACGCAGGCACAGTGATCACGGCTTCAGTGACGGGCTCGCCCAGGAAGTCCTCGGCGGTCTTCTTCATCTTGCGCAGCACTTCTGCGGAGATCTGGGGAGGCGCCAGCTTCTGGCCACGTACTTCCACCCAGGCGTCACCGTTATCAGCCTTGGTGATGGTGAAGGGCATCAGGTCGATGTCCTTTTGCACTTCCTTCTCGTCGAACTTGCGACCGATCAGGCGCTTGGCAGCAAAGATGGTGTTCTTGGGGTTGGTGACAGCTTGGCGCTTGGCGGAAGCGCCCACCAGGATTTCACCGTCTTCCTGGTACGCAATGATCGAAGGCGTGGTGCGTGCACCTTCGCTGTTCTCGATCACGCGGGTGTTGTTGCCTTCCATGATGGCCACGCAGCTGTTGGTCGTGCCCAAGTCAATACCGATGATTTTGCCCATTTGTAATGCTCCGAATACTGAAATGTTTGGTTGATTGGCTTGTAACTAGGGGTGTGCACTAGGTTTTCAAGCCAAGTCCTCAAGATTTTTTGTTTACTTGGGTGCTGCCACCGTCACCAGGGCGGGGCGCAGCACGCGGTCGGCAATCAAATAGCCTTTTTGCAGCACAGACACGATGGTGTTGGCTTCCTGCTCTGCAGGCACCATGGAGATGGCCTGGTGCTGGTGGGGGTCAAACTTCGCGCCCGCAGCAGGGTTCACGATCACCACCTTGTTGCGCTCCAGCGCTTGCTGCAGCTGGCGCAGCGTGGCATCCGAGCCTTCGCGCAGCTGCTCGGCGGTGGCATTTTGGATGGCCAGGGCGGCATCCAGGCTGTCGCACACGGGCAGCAGGCTTTCGGCAAAGCTCTCGATGCCGAACTTGCGCGCCTTGGAGACCTCCTCCTCCGCACGGCGGCGCATGTTTTCAGCGTCTGCCTTGGCGCGCAGGTACTGGTCGGCCATTTCGGCGTTCTTGCTCTTGAGTTCGTTCACCTCGGCTTGCAGGCGAGAGATTTCGTCGGCCACATTGGCGGCCATTGCCGCTTCGACTTCTTCAGGGGAAGCATCAGCAGGCGCGGCATTTTGCGTTGTATTTTGTTCAGACATGTGGATAGCGTCTCTAAAGAGTGAACCTTGTCGGCACACATGGGGGCGGCCAAAACCATTTCAAGGGCTTGCCGCCAAAGGGGTTTGCGTGGCGCCGAGTGTACAAGCCTGCGAGGAGCAGTCTATAATCTGCCGTTTTGCCTTGCCCCACTGCTACAGACGCAGCAGGGGGCTTAACCCAAAAGGGAGTTTTCATGCGTCATTACGAAATCATTTTGTTGATCCATCCGGATCAAAGCGAGCAAGTTCCCGCCATGCTGGAGCGCTACAAGGGCATGATCACCGCCGGCGGTGGTGCAGTGCACCGTGAGGAAGATTGGGGCCGTCGTCAGCTGGCTTACATGATCAACAAGCTCGCCAAGGCTCACTACATCTGCTTGAACATCGAAGCCGACCAGGCTGTGATGGCTGAACTGGAACACGCGTTCAAGTTCAACGATGCAGTTCTGCGTCACCTGACAGTTCAGAAGAAGAAGGCTGATACAGCTGCTTCTTCCATGATGAAGACTGTCGAGCGCGAAGAAGCTCGTAAGGCTAACCAAGCCGCTGAAGCCTAATTTCTAGGTTTCGCTTGGAGAGTGGAAAACCACATTGTCCTGACTGCCTGTATTGAAGAGCTGCAAGCGCTTCGCTACACGCCCGCTGGATTGCCTGCCTTGGATTTGCGCCTGGTGCATGAATCATCTCAAGTAGAAGCAGGTTGCACTCGGAAAGTCTCGGCAGCTGTGAAAGCGGTGGCATTTGGTGCGTTGGCTGAGCGACTTGCTCGACAAGCACCGGGAAGCATCTGGAAGTTTCAGGGTTTCTTGGCCACACCGCGCAACAGCAAAACCGTGGTACTGCACATCCAGGATGTTCAACAAAATTAATTTTCAAGAGGTCCAGTAATGGCCACGTTCAAGAAATTCAACAAAGACAAGCGCCCAAAGCGCAACACCCAGTCGCTGCTGTTCAAGCGCAAGCGCTTCTGCCGCTTCACAGTGGCCGGTGTTGAAGAGATCGATTACAAAGATGTAGACACATTGCGTGACTTCATCGCCGAAAACGGCAAGATCATCCCCGCACGCCTGACCGGCACACGCGCTATTTACCAGCGTCAGCTGAACACAGCCATCAAGCGCGCTCGCTTCCTGGCTCTGTTGCCCTACACTGACCAGCACAAGATCTAAGGAGTCGCAACCATGCAAATCATCCTGCTCGAAAAGGTTGTGAACCTGGGTAACCTGGGCGATATCGTCAAGGTGAAAGACGGCTACGCACGTAACTTCCTGATCCCTTCGGGTCAAGCTCGCCGCGCAACTGCTGCTGCCAAGGCTGAGTTCGAAGCCAAGCGCGCTGAACTGGAAAAGGCTGCTGCTGAGAAGCTGGCTGCTGCACAAGCTGAAGGCGAAAAGCTGAACGGTTTCACCGTGAAGCTGTCGCAAAAGGCTGGCGTGGACGGCCGTCTGTTTGGTTCCGTGACCAACTACGACATCGCTGACGCACTGAAGGCCCAAGGCTTTGACGTGAACAAGGCGCAAGTGCGTATGCCCAACGGTCCTATCAAGACTGTTTCCGCTTCCACCGTGGAAGTGGCTCTGCACACTGACGTGGTTGTGGAAGTGAACGTTGAAGTGGCTGGCGAAGCTGCCTAAGCTTTCCCGTTGCTGCTCGGACACGATTCCGACTTCCAACACTGCAAAAGCCGCCTTTGGGCGGCTTTTGTGTTTGGTGTGTGAAAAATGCATAGGAGCTTCTGACGCTGTGTAAGCCAGCGTGAGTAGCTCATGTTTTCTAAGCGCTGCTGGGTTAAGAAGCAGTGCCGTGTGTGCCCTGTGCGGGGCGTGTGCTGGCAATGGCGGGTGACGCCGCTGCGGTGCGGCGCTACGATCACAGGCTTGTCTTTTTGTAGGTTGCCCATGTCTTCTGTGATGCCACCCCTGGATGATGTTTTTGCCATGCCTGACGGCGATGAAGACCAGCAAGTCGCCAAGCTGCGTCTGCCGCAATACTCCATGGAGTCGGAATCCAGTGTGCTGGGGGGCTTGCTGCTGGACAACTCGGCCTGGGATCGCGTGGGCGACTTGCTGACCGAACGTGACTTCTATCGCCACGAGCACCAGCTGATTTACGCTGCCATTGGCAAGCTGATCAATGACAGCAAGCCGGCGGATGTGATCACCGTGTTTGAGCACTTGCAAAACATGGGCAAGGCCGAGGAGGTGGGGGGCATTCTCTACCTCAATCAGCTGGCCCAGTATGTGCCCAGTGCCACGAACATCCGCCGCTATGCGGAAATCGTGCGTGAGAAGGGTATCTTGCGCAAGCTGCTCACGGCCAGTGATGAGATCGCCACCAATGCGCTCAACCCCCAGGGCAAGCCGGTGGAACGTATCCTGGATGAGGCCGAGCAAAAAATCTTTGCCATTGGCGAAGAGGGCTCGCGCATGAAGCAGGGCTTTCAGAGCATGCACTCGCTGGTGGGTGATCTGCTGGACCGCGTTCAGGAAATGGCCGACAACCCGATGGATGTGACGGGCGTGCCTACCGGCTTTGCCGATCTGGACCGCATGACTTCCGGTTTGCAAGCGGGTGACCTGGTGGTGCTGGCGGCGCGTCCTTCCATGGGCAAGACCTCGTTCGCGGTGAACATTGCCGAACACGTGGCGCTTCATGAAGGGCTGCCGGTCGCCATCTTCTCCATGGAAATGGGGGCTGCCCAACTGGCGGTGCGTATCGTGGGCTCCATCGGCAAGGTCAACCAAGGTCACCTGCGAACCGGCAAGCTCGATCCTGATGAATGGACGCGCCTGACCGAAGCCGTGGAAAAGCTCAGCCAAATCTCGTTGCATATCGACGAAACGCCGGGCCTGACCCCTTCCGAGTTGCGTGCCAATGCACGTCGCCTGTCGCGCACCTGCGGCAAACTGGGTTTGATCGTGGTCGACTACTTGCAGCTGATGAGCGGCTCCAGCGGTGGCGGGGGTGACAACCGTGCGACCGAGCTGGGTGAAATCTCGCGCGGCTTGAAGATGCTGGCCAAGGAGTTGCAGTGCCCCGTGATTGCGCTGTCGCAGCTGAATCGCTCGGTCGAGCAGCGTACTGACAAGCGCCCCATGATGTCGGACTTGCGTGAATCCGGTGCCATCGAGCAGGACGCGGACATCATCATGTTCATCTACCGCGACGATTACTACAACAAGGATTCGAAAGAGCCGAACATTGCCGAAGTCATCATCGGCAAGCAGCGTAACGGCCCGACCGGCACGGTGAAGCTGTTCTTCCAGAAGAACCAGACGCGTTTCGAGAATCTGGCCATGGGGTCGGGTGACGATTACTAAGCAGCACACAGCCAACGCACCACAAAAGAAAAGGCCTTGCCATTGCGGCAAGGCCTTTTGTATTGATTAAAAAGTGAGCTGCTAGCGCTTGGTAAATCTCGCTTTCAAATAGTTTTATATCTGAAGTTGTTGATGTGTCGGCGTTGACAGCTCATTTTTTTACAAGCGAACAATATAAACCAGCAAACCTAGTACCGTCACGCCCAGTACGCCGCAGGCCCACGCCAGGCGCGTGGCGCCGGTGCGCAGCAGGCCCACCGTTTTCACGATCTGTGCTTGCTGCTCGGCCATCTTCTCCAGCACTTGGTGCGTGGCGTGCTGTGACGCTTCCAGCTGCTGAATGCGTGCTTCAAGCTGCGCCACTTGCTGCAGGGCAAGCTCTCCAGCATTGCCCGCCAAAGATGGTGGGGCCTCTTGCGGGTAAGCGGCTTGCGCCGCTTCTTCCAGCTCCTGCTCGGGGCTTTTCTTCATCAGGCCTTTGGCTGCTTTGAGTACCGTAGGCGCGGCTTGTATGACGTCGCCCCAGGGGACCAATTTGAGTGCGGTTACCCAGCTGATCGCCATTTACAGCACCTCACTCGCAAAGTCTGCCAGGCGCGAGCGCTCGCCGCGTGCCAGCTGGATATGGCCGCTGTGGGGCCAGCCCTTGAAGCGGTCCACGGCAAACGTCAGGCCGGAAGAACCTTCGGTCAGGTAGGGGGTGTCGATCTGCGCCAGATTGCCCATGCAGATGATCTTGGTGCCGGGGCCTGCACGGGTGATCAAGGTCTTCATCTGCTTGGGCGTCAGGTTCTGTGCTTCGTCGATGATGACGTACTTGTTCAGGAAGGTGCGACCGCGCATGAAGTTCATGCTCTTGATTTTGATGCGGCTGCGGATCAGCTCGTTGGTCGCAGCGCGGCCCCATTCGCCAGGATTGCCGCCGTCGCCCTTGGCGAGGAACTCCAGGTTGTCGTCGAGTGCGCCCATCCAGGGGCCCATTTTCTCTTCCTCGGTGCCGGGCAGAAAACCGATGTCCTCGCCCACGCTCACGGTGGCGCGGGTCATGATGATTTCGGTGTAGCGGCGATCATCCAGCACTTGTGACAGGCCGGCAGCCAGCGCCATCAATGTCTTGCCCGTGCCGGCCGTGCCAGTCAGCGAAACAAAATCCACATTGGGGTCCATCAGCAGGTTCAGGGCGAAGTTCTGCTCGCGGTTGCGTGCATTCACGCCCCAGACATTGTGCTTGCTGCTGCTGTAGTCGCGCAGGGTTTCGATGACCACGGTTTTGTCGCGCAACTCCACCACACGTGCGTGCAGGCTGGGCTCGCCCGGCGCCTCGAAGAAGACGTACTGGTTGATCAGCATCTGGCCCGAAAGTGGGTGTGTGAAGCTGTAGTAAGTGCGGCCGCGGTCTTGCCAGCTTTCGACATGCTTGGCTTTTTTCCAGAAATCAGTGGGCAGGGGCAGGCTGCCGGTGTACAGCAGATCGCCGTCGTCCAGTGCCTTGTCGTTGCGGTAGTCCTCCGCAGGTAAACCGAGGGCGCGTGCCTTGACGCGCATATTGATGTCCTTGGACACCAATACCACCTCCTGCTGGCCTTGCTTGAGCAGGCGCAGAGCTTGCACCACGCCCAGGATCTGGTTGTCGGCCTTGCCTTGCGGCAGGCTGGACGGCAGTTTGTTGTCCAGCGGCACGGTCTGGAAAACCAGGTGGCCGGTGGCGCCTTTCTGGCCTGTGGCATCCAGCTGCAGGCCGATGGCCAGGTCGGCATCCTTTTGTGCATCGACCAGGGCATCCAACGTACGGCTGACCTGACGGCCATTGCGCGCCACCTCGGTCATGCCCTTTTTGTGCGCGTCCAGTTCTTCCAGCACCACCATGGGCAGGAAGATGTCGTGCTCTTCAAAGCGGAAGATGCTGGTGGGGTCGTGCAGCAGCACATTGGTATCCAGCACAAACAGGCAGGACTGGCTGGAGCGCTTTTTGCTCACCGGGGCAGCTGGTGTCGGCGTGCTGGCGGCTGCAGCTTTGGTGGCTCTGGCAGGTGCTTTGGCCTTTGGCAGTGCGGGTGAAACTTCCGTGGCAGCGGGCGTGACGGATTTGGTGGATGCAGAGGGCGCGGCAGGGGTGGATGGTTGGGCGGCCTGCACGGCCGCGCGTTGCTCGGCCAGGCGTTTGGCTGCTGCATTGGTGGCTGCGCTGGCGGTGGCGGTATCTGCCGGTGCTGCTGCTTTCTTGCGGCCGCGCGCAGGCGTTGCCGGCACAGAAGCCGTGGCTTCGGTAGTCACCGCTGCAGGCAATGCGACTGCATCTGCGTCTGCTGCTTCATCAAGATCGATCACAGCAGTCTTGCTGCTGGCAGCACGCTTGCCAGTGCGTGCGGTCACGGCAAAAGCTTCCTTGGCAACGCGCGCGGCGCGTTTGGTCGGGGCTGGAGGCAATGGCATAAATGTTTCAGTCCTTGTTGGCAGGGCTGCAAAAAACACAAAGCCGCCGGGCGTGGGCCCAGGCGGCTTTGGGGGGAAAGGGTTTGCAATGCTGGGTCAAAACGCGCAAAGGCATATGGCCCATTATGCATGTCTTGATGCTGACGAAACGTCAGCATCAAGCTTGTGGAGGTTTAGGCTGCTTTCTTGGCTGCAGTCTTCAGGGCCTTGACGGCCTTCAGAACATCATCCACGTGGCCAGGCACCTTCAGGCCGCGCCACTCTTGCACCAAAATACCATTTGCGTCGACCAGGAATGTCGAGCGCTCAATGCCCTTGACCTTCTTGCCGTACATGATTTTGTTCTTGACCACGCCAAACATGTGGCACATTTTCTCTTCGGTGTCTGCAATCAGCTCGAAAGGCAGTTCCAGCTTGGTCTTGAAGTCGTTGTGCGAGTTCATGTTGTCGCGCGACACGCCAAATACCACTGCGCCAGCTTTTTCGAAGTCCTTGAATTTGTCGCGGAACTGCATGGCTTCGGTGGTGCAACCAGGGGTGTTGTCCTTCGGATAGAAGTACAAGATCACAATTTGGCCATTGTGCGAGGTGTTGGTGACCTTCACGCCACCTGTCGCATTGGCTTCAAATTCGGGAAGGGGTTTGTTGACAACGATCGCCATGCGCTTTTATCTCTCGGGAGTAGTCGTTGGAATGCCGAGGGGTGTAGGGTAGATATTGCTTTTGTAGGTAAGTACGCCCCCGACCGCAACCTGCAATTTTACCCCGAAACGCTAGTTTTGACGAGCCCCCTGCGGATATTACTCCAATAACAGTGCGGCTATCACATTGCGGCCTTCTCCGGCCAGTACGTTGTAAGTGCGGCAGGCGGCATGGGTGTCCATGGTCTCCAGGCCAATGCGTTTTTCCATGAGAGGTTGCAGCCAGGAAGGGTGGACGAAACGGATCTTCTCGCCGCTGCCGAAGACGATGAGTTCGGCGTTCAGTGCCGCCAGCTCCGCGAAGTGCGCAGGTGTCAGGTCCTCGAAACGCTGGCAGTTCCAGGGGCGCAAGAAACCACTGGAGCCAATCAGCATGGAACCCGTGTGCTGTACCTTGTTGACCGCAATCCAGCCCGGGCCGTAGCTGGTGACCATTTGTACGTCAGATTGGTCGGCGTGCAGTTGCATGAGATTTTCCTTTGTGGAGGGGCGCCGGCTGGGGCGTGTTGCACACCACCTTTTCGACAGGGAGCATGGGCACCTTCGTTTGCGGGGAGGTCTTTGGCGCGATCTGTGTTCAAATTATAGGTTTCACCGAGGTGCGGGCGCGCCTTGGTGCCACTTCGAGCCATCTGGGATATCTGCCATGAAGACCGTCCAAAAATCCGCCAAATTAGCCAACGTCTGTTATGACATCCGCGGGCCGATCATGGACGCGGCCAAGCAGATGGAAGAAGACGGCCACAAAATCATCAAGCTCAACATCGGCAACTTGGCTGTATTTGGCTTTGATGCGCCGGATGAAATCCAGCAGGACATGATCCGCAACCTGCCCAATTCGGCCGGTTATTCGGACAGCAAGGGCATCTTTGCCGCACGCAAGGCCGTGATGCACGAAACCCAGCGCCAGGGCATCAAGGGCGTGACGCTGGACGATATCTATCTGGGCAATGGCGCGTCTGAGCTGATCAGCCTGGCCACCAATGCCTTGCTGGATAACGGCGATGAGTTGCTGTTGCCCGCACCGGACTATCCGCTGTGGACCGCGGCGACCAGCCTGTCGGGCGGTACGCCGGTGCACTACATCTGCGATGAAGCCAACGGCTGGATGCCCAGCCTCGACGATATCCGCGCCAAGGTCACGCCGCGCACCAAGGGCATTGTGGTGATCAACCCCAATAACCCCACGGGTGCGCTGTACTCCAAGGAGCTGTTGTTGGGCATTATCGAGATTGCACGCGAGCATGGCCTGGTGATCTTTGCCGACGAGGTGTACGACAAGGTGCTGTACGAAGATGCCAAGCACATTCCCATGGCGACCTTGTCGCACGATGTGCTGACCATCACGTTCAACTCGCTGTCCAAGGCGTATCGCTCTTGTGGCTACCGTGCAGGCTGGATGGTGATCTCGGGCGATAAGAAACCTGCCAAGGATTACATCGAGGGTCTGAACATGCTCTCCAACATGCGCCTGTGTGCCAATGTGCCCGGTCAGTGGGCGGTGCAGACGGCGCTGGGTGGCTACCAGTCCATCAACGATCTGGTGTGCGAAGGTGGCCGTCTGCGCGTGCAGCGCGATGTGGCGTGGGAGATGATCAACGCCATCCCCGGCGTGAGCTGCGTGAAGCCCCAGGGTGCGCTGTACATGTTTCCGCGTCTGGACCCCGAGGTCTACCCCATCACCAACGACCAAGACTTTTTCCTGGAAGTGCTGCAAGAAACCAAGGTGATGCTGGTGCAGGGCACCGGTTTTAACTGGCCCAATCCCGACCATTTCCGCATTGTGTTCCTGCCACATGAGGCGGATCTGCGCGAAGCCATCAACCGTCTGGCCATCTTCCTGGCCAAGTACCGCCAGCGCCATGGCACGGACAAGATTGCCGCAGCCAAAGCTGCCGGTAAAGGCAAAGCCAAGCTGCATGTTGCGGCTTAAATGTTTTTGATAGCTACAAGCGCAGACTCCATAAGCGCTGTAGCCCTTTTTGACGTAGAAGCGTAAGAGACTTATGAAACCGATCCAAGTAGGCCTGTTGGGCATTGGCACCGTGGGCAGCGGCACTTTCAGCGTGCTGCAGCGCAACCAGGAAGAGATCCGCCGTCGTGCGGGTCGTGGCATTGAGATTGCCATGGTGGCCGACTTGGACACGACGCGCGCCAAGCAAGTCGTGGGCGATGCCGCCAAGGTGGTGGGCGATGCGCGTGAAGTCATCGCCAACCCCGAGATCGATGTGGTGGTGGAGCTCATCGGCGGTTACGGCATTGCCAAGGCGCTGGTGCTGGAAGCGATTGCTGCGGGCAAGCACGTGGTGACGGCCAACAAGGCGCTGCTGGCTGTGCACGGCACGGAAATCTTCAAGGCCGCAACTGAGAAGGGCGTGATCGTGGCCTATGAAGCAGCTGTGGCCGGCGGTATCCCGATCATCAAGGCGCTGCGCGAAGGCCTGACTGCCAACTCCATCCAGTGGGTGGCGGGCATCATCAACGGCACGACCAACTTCATCCTGTCCGAAATGCGTGACAAGGGTCTGGACTTTGACGTGGTGCTCAAAGAAGCACAACGCCTGGGCTACGCCGAAGCGGACCCTACCTTTGACATTGAAGGTGTGGATGCTGCCCACAAGGCCACCTTGATGAGCGCGATTGCCTTCGGCATTCCCGTGCAGTTCGACAAAGCCTATGTGGAAGGCATCACCAAGCTGGCCGGTGCAGACATCAAGTACGCGGAACAGTTGGGCTACCGCATCAAGCTGTTGGGCATCACCAAGCGCACCGACAAGGGCGTGGAGCTGCGCGTACACCCATCGCTGGTGCCAGCTAAGCGCCTGATTGCCAATGTCGAAGGCGCAATGAACGCCGTCGTGGTGCATGGCGATGCCGTGGGTACCACGCTGTACTACGGCAAGGGCGCAGGTTCCGAGCCCACCGCTTCGGCCGTGATTGCGGACTTGGTGGATATCGCCCGCCTGCACGGCGCAGATCCTGCACACAGCGTGCCTGCACTGGCTTTCCAGGCGAATACCCTGGCCGCTGCAGGCAATGAGTTGCCCGTGCTGCCCATGGCTGAAGTTGTCACCAGCTACTACCTGCGCATTCGCGTGGCGGACGAAGCGGGCGTGTTGGCCAAGATCACCACGCTGCTGGCCAATGCCGGCATCAGCATTGACGCCGTGATCCAGCGCGAAGCCGATGAAGTGGGCGGTGAGGGCTCGACCCAGACCGACCTCATCATCCTGACCCATGACACCCGTGAAGGCGATATGGACAAGGCGCTGGCCGAAATCCAGGGCCTCGGCACCGTGCTGGCTCCCATCACACGCATTCGCAAGGAAGAGTTGAACTGATGTTGTACTTGTCCACCCGCGGTCACGCGGACCGCAAACGCTTTTGCGACATCCTGCTCGAAGGCTTGGCCCCTGATGGCGGTTTGTACCTGCCCGAGCACTATCCGCAAATTGACGATGCCAAGTTGACCGAACTGCGTCAGGTCTATGCCAACCAAGGCTACGCCGCGCTGGCGTATGAAATCCTGTCGCTGTACATCGACGACATTCCTGCCGACGACTTGCGTGCCCTGTGCGCCAAGACGTACACCGAAGAGGTGTTTGGCACCGAAGCCATCGTGCCCGTGCGCAAGCTCGAAGACAACCTGTACATCGAAGCCTTGTCCAACGGCCCCACGCTGGCTTTCAAGGACATGGCCATGCAGTTGCTGGGCAACCTGTTCGAATACGAACTGGGACGCCGTGGTGAAGAGCTGAACATTCTGGGTGCAACGTCTGGCGACACCGGCAGCGCGGCCGAATACGCCATGCGCGGCAAAAAAGGCGTGCGCGTGTTCATGACCAGCCCGCACGGCCGCATGAGCCCCTTCCAGCAGGCGCAAATGTTCAGCCTGCAGGACGAAAACATCCACAACATCGCCATTGAAGGCGTGTTTGACGACTGCCAGGACATCGTCAAGGCCGTATCGAACGACCACGCGTTCAAGGCCAAGTACAAGATCGGCACCGTCAACTCCATCAACTGGGCGCGTCTGCTGGCCCAGGTGGTGTACTACTTTGCCGGTTACCTGCAAGCGTCCACACGCAATGAAGAGAAGGTGAGCTTCACCGTGCCTTCGGGCAACTTTGGCAACATCTGCGCAGGCCATGTGGCGCGCCAGATGGGCTTGCCGATCGCGCAACTGGTGGTGGCGACCAACGAGAACGATGTGCTGGACGAGTTCTTCCGCACAGGTGTCTACCAGGTGCGCGGCTCGGCCAACACCTACGAGACTTCCAGCCCTTCGATGGATATCTCCAAGGCCAGCAACTTTGAGCGCTTTGTGTTCGATTTGGTGGGCCGTGATGGTGCGCGTACCAAGCAAATGTTTGCCGAAGGCGTGGCCAAGCAGGGCAAGTTTGACTTGAGCCAAGATGCCTGCTTCCAAGACGCAGCCAGCAAATACGGTTTTGTCAGCGGCAAGAGCACGCATGCCGACCGTTTGGCTACCATCAAGGATTGCTATGAGCGTCTGGGACAGATGATCGACACCCACACCGCCGACGGCGTGAAGGTGGCGCGCGAGCACCTGCGAGCGGAGCCCATGATCGTGCTGGAGACGGCGCTGCCGATCAAGTTTGCAGCGACGATTGAAGAAGCACTGGGCCGCCAGCCCGATCGTCCGGTCAAGTTCGACGGCATTGAAGCCTTGCCCAAGCGCGTGGTTGTCATGCCTTCGGATGCGGACAAGGTCAAGGCCTATATCCAGCAACACTGCGATTGAGCAGTGGCAGGTTTAAAAAGATAGCTGTTGGCGCTTGAAGTGTCTGGTTTTGCGATACAAAGTATTTGCAGATCAAATACTGACAAGCGTTAGCAGCTATGCTTTTGAAGGCCTTTATCCCACCGCACACGGACGGCGCTTGGCAACCAAGCGCCGTTTGTTCTTTGGAAGAAAGTTCAAGAGATGAAAGCCCTGGGCTTTGCCGCTTTCTCCGGCATGGGCAAAACCACCTTGCTGGAACAATTGATCGCCGCGCTGCGCGTGCGGGGCCAGCGCGTGTCCACCGTCAAGCATGCCCACCATGATGTGGACATCGATATTCCCGGCAAGGACAGCTGGCGCCACCGCCAGGCCGGAGCTTCGGAAGTGCTGCTGGTCTGCGACAAGCGCCTGGCCCTGGTGCGTGAGTTCGCGCAGGAACAAGACCTGGACGTGCACGCCATGCTGGCCGAATTGGACCACGGTGTGGACTGGGTGCTGATCGAAGGCTTCAAGCACGGCAATCTGCCCAAAGTGGAAATCTGGCGCGCACCTGACTCTGCCAGCGGCAAGTCCGCCAAGCCGCTGCGCTTTCCTGAGGACCCGCATGTGGTGGCGCTGGCGACCGACGATAGGGCCGCGTTGCCTGTGCAGCCTCCGGCGCACATTGCGGTTTTAGATTTGAACCAACCCGCGCAAATCGCGGTCTGGATGCTAGCGAATGCCAGCCGCTTTGAATACACCAAGGAGTAAACGCCCCATGGCTGCTATGACCACTTTGGATGATGCCTTGGCCCATGTATTGGCCCAGGCGCAATTGCTGGGCACCGAACACGTTGACCTGTTTAACGCCGATGGTCGCGTGCTGGCGCAGGACTGCAGCTC
>JAEYRT010000080.1 GCA_023435325.1 Pseudomonadota bacterium
GCCGCATACAGTTCGGCCTGGCTGTCGGCCAGCATGGCTTGCACCAGCTGGAAATCGCAAATCGGCTGGCCGAACTGCTTGCGCTCCAGGGCGTAGGCCAGTGCATCGCGCAGGATGCGCTTGGCCACGCCCACGGCCACGGCGGCAATGTGGATGCGGCCCTTTTCCAGCACCTTCATGGCGGTTTTGAAGCCCTGGCCTTCCTTCAGGCCGATCAGGTTGGCGGCAGGCACCTTGACGTTGTCAAAAATCACGTCGCATGTGTGGGCGCCGCGCTGGCCCATTTTCTTGTCGTACTTGCCAAAGCTGATGCCGGGAGACTTGGCGTCCACGATGAACGACGACACACCGCTGGCACCCTTGTCCGCAGGATTGGTGCGCGCCATCAGCGTGAACATGCCGGCGTGTGGAGCGTTGGTGATGAAGCGCTTGGTGCCGTTGACGATGTAGAAGTCGCCGTCCTTGATGGCTGTCGTGCGGATCGATGCGGCATCGGAGCCCGCTTCAGGCTCGGTCAGGGCGAAGGAGGCAATGACTTCGCCGGTGGCCAGCTTGGGCAGCCACTGGGCCTGTTGCTCGGGGGTGCCGTCCATCAAAATGCCCTGCGAGCCAATGCCCACCGTGGTGCCGATGACCGAGCGGAAGGCGGGCGCAGTCTGGCACAGCTCCAGCAGCACGGCCACTTCCTCTTCCATGGTCAGCTCCAGGCCGCCAAAGGACTCGGGGATGGTCAGGCCGAACAGGCCCAGATCGCGCATTTCCTGCACGATGGCTTCTGGGATTTCGTCGGTTTCGGCCACTTCATTTTCGGCAGGAACCAGGCGCTCACGGACAAAACGGCGCACGCTGTCGAGCAGGGCATCGAGGATTTCTTGGTCGCGAATCATGTCAGTCTCTTGGTGTGTGTTTGGTGAAAAATTACAGGGCGTCGGCCGTGCCCAGAATGGCCGTGGCCTGGCTGGACAAGGTGCCACCGTTGCCATGCACCACGGCCGTGCGGTGCTGGCCCAGCTGGCGTTGACCGGCCTGGCCGCGCAACTGGCGTACCGCCTCGATCAGCAGGAAAACGCCATACATGCCGGGGTGGACGCAAGACAGGCCGCCGCCGTTGGTGTTGACCGCCAGACGGCCTCCGGGGGCAATGGCGCCGCCTTGCACGAATGCACCGCCTTCGCCCTTCTTGCAAAAGCCCAGGTCTTCCAGGAACAGGATGGTGTTGATGGTGAAGGCGTCATACAGCTGCGCCATGTCCATGTCCGCAGGCGTGAGGCCGGCCATGGCAAACGCCTGCTTGCCGGACTGGGAGGCGGAGGTCACGGTCAGATCGTGCATGCACGAGATCTGGCGGTTCCAGCACGCGGTGGCATTGCCCAGAACGTAGACGGGAGACTGTGCCATGTCCTTGGCGCGGTCGGCACGGCTGAGCACGATGGCGCCCGCACCATCGGTCACCAGGCAGCAGTCGCGCACGGTGAACGGGCTGGAGATCATGCGGGCATTGAGCACATCCTCAATGGTCAGCGGATCGCGCATGAACGCTTCGGGGTTCAGCTGCGCCCAGGCGCGGGCAGCCACGGCCACTTCGGCCATTTGCTCGCGGGTGGTGCCAAATTCGTGCATGTGGCGCTGTGCAGCCAGCGCATAGGCCGATGGCGGCAACATGGGGTCGTATGGGTGTTCGTAAGGCTGCGCATCCATGGCGCGGCGTGCGGCCACGATGTCCTTGCGGCCATTGGAGCCCGAGCGCTGTGCGCTGCCGTAGCAGATCAGCACATGCTTGCACTGGCCGGCCTCCAGCGCGCGAATGGCAGGCAGCAGATGGGCGATGAAGCTGCTGCCGCCCAGCATGGTGCCGTCGATGTATGTGGGGTTGATGCCCAGGTGCTCGATCACCGGCATGGCCCACATGCTGGCGGTGACGCTGCAGGTGGCAATGCCGTCGATGTCCTGCATGGTCAGGCCTGCATCGGCCACGGCAGCATGGGCGGCGCGTACCAGCAGGGTCATGTCGTCCATGCCCGCGGCTTCGCCGCAACCGTAGGTGGCTGCGCCGGTAATCGCGACTTTGCCGCGCAGGGCGCGGTTGATGGAGGCATCCAATGAGGACTGTGGAACTGCAAAAGCTTTGCTCATGGGAACTCCTTACGCGCTCTGTTCAGGCTGAAACACCACCAGCCCCTTGCCGTTGTGCTGGATGACTTGTGCCTTGACGCGCATGCCGATGCGCACGGCCTCCGGTGCGATGCCTTCCACACGGCTCATCATGCGCACGCCTTCGTCCAGATCGATCAGCGAAACGTTGTAGTTGCCACCGGCTTCGGCTTTGCGCGAGACCGTGGTGTGGGAATACACGGTGCCTGTGCCCGCAGGGCGCACCCATTTCAGCGGGCTGGCGCCACAGAAAGGGCAGAGCTCGCGGGGCGTGAAGACGTGGTGGTTGCAGGCTGTGCATTGCTGGATGCCGAAGCGGCCAGCATCAAGTTCAGCTTGGTAGTGGGACTGTGCGCTCAGATGCATAGTGGTTAGGCAAAACGTCGAAGGACGGTGGTTCGGAAGCCAGGGCCGGTTTCAGCCATTGGCAGTTAGGCGCAGCATGCCTCCAAGCGCTGTTTGCAGCAATTTGGCAATCTGAAAGGGTGTGTTTTTCCGTGTGTCTGCGTGCTGATGTCGGACAGGCCTGTGGCGACAACCAGCGCATTCATAAAATATTTAAAAACAAGAGCTTTCAGCGTAGGTTTCGCCTGGTTTTCAAAGTGTTTTGTCTTTGAAAGCTATATTGCACCGGCGCTGAAAGCTCCTTTTTTGAAGCAAGACAGGCTGCATGCAGCAGCCTGTTTTCTTGGGAATGCGGGCCCGCGGGAGTGTGTTCAACCCGCCTTGATGCCTGCGGTTTCAATCACTTTTTTCCACTTTTGCAGCTCGTTTTGCAGGCGCTGGTGCATGTCCTCGACGGAGCCGGCATCGCCTTCGGCGCCGGCATCCAGCAGACGCTGCTTGACGGCAGGATCGCGCATGGCTTGGTTGAAGTCGGCGTTGAGCTTGCGCACGATTTCCTGGGGCGTCTTGGCGGGCGCAAACAGTGCAGCCCAGGAATAGGCTTCATAGTTGGGCAGGTTGCCAGCCTCTGCAATCGTGGGAACGTCGGGCAGCATCGCCGAACGCTGCTTGCTGGCGACACCCAGCACCTTCAGGCGCCCGGACTTGATGTGCTGCAGGGCCGATGGGGCATCGGCAAACATGAGCTGAACCTGGCCTCCCAGCAGGTCGTTCATGGCCGGTGCGCTGCCTTTGTAGGGAATGTGCTGCAGCTGGGTGCCAGCCTCCATGTTGAACAGCTCTCCGGCCAGGTGGGTGCCTCCGCCGTTGCCCGAGGAGCCAAAGCTGAGGATCTTGTCTTTGGACAGGGCAATCAACTCCTTCACGCTGTTGGCCGGCACTGAAGGGTGGGCCACCAGAAAGACGGGAAACATGGCGCCGAAGCTGACAGGAACAAAATCCTTTTCAATGTCGTAGGGCAGCTTGCCCATGAGCCAGGGGTTGACGGAGTGGTGGATTGACCCGACGAAAAAGCTGTAGCCGTCCGGCGTTTCCTTGGCCGCCGCCGTGGCACCCACGACACCGCCAGCTCCGGCGCGGTTGTCAATGACGGTGGGCTGGCTCCAGATCTCCCCCAGCTTTTGCGTGACGATCCGGGCCGTGGTGTCCACGGGGCCGCCGGGCGGGAAGGGAACGATGAACTTCACCGTGCGCGTGGGCCAGGTGCTGGTGTTCTGTGCGAGTGCGGAGCCGCCCAGGGCGCTCCAGGCGGCAGCGGCCAGCAGATGGCGGCGGGAGAGGGTGTGGTGTCCGGTCATGGCAGTCAGGTCCTACAGAGGGAAGGTTGCGGCACGTTCTTGCAGCACGCGCTTGAGAATCTTGCCGTTGGGGTTGGTGGGCAGTGCATCGATCAGCTCGATGCGGCTGGGGCGTTTGTACGGGGCCAGACGCTCGCGCAGATGGGCCTGCAGGCTGGCATGGTCCAGGGTGTCACCGCTGCGCAGTTCGACAAAGGCAATGACTTGCTCGTTGCCATCGGCTTCCTTGCGGCCCACCACTGCAGAGCGTGCGATGCTGGGGTGGGTGTTCAGCGCCGCCTCCACCTCGGCCGGATAGACGTTGAAGCCCGAGCGAATAATCATTTCCTTGAGCCTGCCGACCACCCACAGCGCGCCGTCGGCATCCATTTCACCGATATCGCCGCTGGCGTACCAGCCGCCCGGCCGCATGACGGCTGCCGTGGCTTGCGGGTCACGGAAATAACCGGGCATCAGACCGCGTCCGCGGATCCACAGCTCGCCGCGCTGTCCGGGCGGCAGTGCCAGGCCCGTGGCAGGGTCGGTCACTTGCACCTGGGCTGCCGCCACAGCATGGCCGGCGCTGGTGTCCTGGCGCCATTCGTGCAGGCGCGTGATGTGCACAGAGCCTGCATATTCGGACAGGCCATAGCCGTGGTGCAGCGCCTGTCCAAACACGGCCTCCACACGCTGCTTGAGCGTCAGGTCCAGCGGACCCGCGCCGGTGTAGATGAAGCGCAGCGCGGGTGCGTGCACCTGTTGCATGCCCTGCTCCTGCAGATAGGACAGCAGGCGTGCGTAGAGCGTGGGTGGTCCTTGCAGCTGTGACACGCCGTGGTGCGCCAGCGCATCCAGCAGATCGGCCGGGTCGAACTGCGGGCGCATGACCAGTTGCGCGCGCGCATGCAGGGCCGTCAGCATGACGGTGACCAGACCAAAAATGTGCGTCATGGGCACAAAGGCGTAGCAGCGGTCGTCAGGCGTGAGGCCGCGTGACTGGGCAGACTGCTCAGCAAAATGGCAAAGCGCGTCGTGGCGCAGCATGACCCCCTTGGGCTGGCCTGTGGTGCCGGACGTGAAGATGAGCCCAGCCACCTCGGTTTGCAGCACACCGGTCTCGGCAATGCTGTCGGGGTTGACGGGGCTGTGCGACATGCCCGGCAGGCAGCTGGGGGTTGCCTGAAAGCGCTGCGCATGCGCCTGTGCTGCGGACGAGGCGCTGGAGGTGAAATACACCACCCGTGCATCCGCACGCTGCACGAAGGCATCAATTTCTGCGGGTGCCATGCGGGCATTGACACCGCAAGACCAGGCACCGATGCGGCTGCAGGCAAAGATCAGCGCAGCATGCTCGGGGCAGTTTTCTGCAACCACCAGCACGCGGTCGCCAGCACGGACCTGCAGCTGGCGCAGCTCGGCCTCCGCCTGCTGCGCCAGCGCATCCACATCTGCAAAGCTCAGCACCTGCCCGGGCAGCACAATGAAAGGCCGCTGGGGAGACTGCACCAGGCTCCGATCCAGCAGATCATGGATGCGAGCACTCATGCTTAGTTGACCTCGATCCCTTTGGTGACGGTGGCCCACATGGCGCGCTCCTTGGCTGCGCGGTCGGCCAGGTCCTTGGGTGATCCGATCCACTCGTCATAGCCCAGCTCTTTGTAGCGCTGCTTCAGCTCGGGCTGGCTCAGTGCGGCGTTGATGGCCTTGTTCAGTTCGGCCACTTGTTCCGCGCTCATGTCCTTGGGGCCGAACACGCCGTACCAGCCACCCACATCAAAGCCTTCCAGGCCGGCCACGCC
>JAEYRT010000061.1 GCA_023435325.1 Pseudomonadota bacterium
GTGCCCGAGAGCCGCGACGTGTTCCCCAATCTGACCGTGCACCAGAATCTGCTGCTGGGTCAAAAAGGCAGCGGCAAAGGCAGCCGCTGGAGCTTCGACGACATGTATGCCATGTTTCCGCGTCTGAAAGAGCGCCAGCATACGGAAGCGGGCGTGATGTCCGGCGGCGAACAGCAAATGCTGACGCTATGCCGCACGCTGATGGGTGACCCGGACCTCATCATCATTGACGAGCCCACGGAAGGCCTGGCACCCAAGATTGTGGAGCTGGTGGGCGAGTATTTGCAGAAGATCAAGGAGCGTGGTGTCTCCGTGCTGCTCATCGAGCAGAAACTCACGATTGCCATGCGCATCTCGGACCGCGCCTTGGTGATGGGGCATGGTGCCATCGTATTTGATGGCACGCCTGAGGCACTGAAGGCCAACGAACACATTCGCAAGGAGTGGTTGGAGGTCTAATGCACGGCGGCCAACTTTGGCTGCAGATGCGCTTCAAGCACCCAGAGTCTGAATCTTCTGGCTGCTTGAAAAGAACAAAGGCCCTGCATAGGGCCTTTGTTATAGGTGCTGCGCAGCAGCTTATTTCAAAGCCGTGCGCTTGCCGGCCTTGTCGAGCTGGAAGACCACGAACTCGAAGTCCTTGAGGTCCCCCTTCTTGTCATACGCCACCTGACCGATCACAGTGTTGAAGGTGTTGGCGTGCATGTAATCTGCCACTTTCTTGGGGTCGGCACCCACGGCCTTGATGGCCTGGTCCAGCACTTGCACAGCGGCATAGGCAGGCATCTGGAAGGCGCCGTTGGCAGAGCGGTTGGCCTTCTTGAAAGCATCGACCACACCTGCGTTTTCAGGGCGCTGGCTGAAGTCGGCCGGGAAGGTGAACATCATGCCTTCCACTGCGGGGCCTGCAATGTCCACCAGATCCTGGTTGAACACACCTTCCGGACCCATGAACTGGGTTTTCAAGCCCTGCTCCTTGGCCTGGCGCAGCAGCAGGCCCATTTCAGGGTAATAGCCACCGAAAAACACCATGTCTACCTTGGCTGCCTTGAGTTTGGTGATCACGGCCGAATAATCGCTGTCGCCTGCGTTGATGCCGTCATACATCACCACGGGTACTTTCATCGAATCCAGGGTGTTCTTCACGTGCTGGGCCACGCCAGAGCCATAGGTCTGTTTGTCATGCAGCACCGCGACAGCCTGGGGTTTGATTTTCTCGGCAATGTATTTGGCAGCGAAGGGGCCTTGCTGGTCATCGCGGCCGATGGTGCGGAAGAAGTGGTGACCGTTCAGCGTGTCAGTGACCAGGGGGGACGTGGCGCCTGGCGTGATGGCCACAATGCCTTCCTGCTCATAAATCTTGGAGGCAGGTACGGTCACGCCAGAGCACACGTGTGCGACGGCAAACTTGGCACCAGAAGTCACCACGCGGTTGGCTGCAGGAACCGCTTGCTTGGGCTCACAGGCATCGTCGATGAATTCAGGCTTGTATTGCACACCGCCCGCGGCATTCAAGGTTTCGATCGCGGTCATCAGACCCGCTTTCACTTCATCGCCGTACTGCGTATTGGGGCCCGTCATGGGAATGGGGACGCCAATCGTGATGGTTTCTGCGGCCTGGGCACCCAGAGATGCGGTGCCCAGCAGGGCCGCTGCGGCCCAGGAGGTGCTCAGGCGAATGAATGTCTTGCGTTGCATAGTGACTCAGCCTTCCTTTAAGAAAAATGGATTGCGTGCCGAACACGCTGTGCACATTGTTGAGGCGTGATGTGTGTGCATGCATATGGCTTTCCCCAGCGTGTACACACAGCCACACCTGCTGAGGTGCAGCGTATTCAGCGCTTGCACGTTTGAATCTGCAAGAACTGCGCCTGTCGCTTGCAAGCCTGCATACCGTTAGTCGGTTCGATGAACGGCATTGCGATAGGGCAACGCGTCATTAGCCCAAGGATGTGAACTCGAGGGCCAAGGAAGACGGTTGAACCGCAGTGCGGAACTTGCGTTGCAGCCATGTCTCGATCGAGACAATTCAAGGGCAAAACTCCATGGCATTTGCCACAGTCGCTTTCTAGAATGATTTGCAGAACGCCCGTTCTTTTTTCCATAGAACAGAAGGAGACAAGCCATGTCGGCTGAATACAAGGTGCACGGTGCTGTAGCCGTGATCACGCTCAACAACCCGCCTGTCAATGGTTTGGGTTTGTCTACCCGCCGTGCCGTGATTGAGGGCCTCAATCAGGCCAATGCCGACGCCGTCGTGCAGGCCATCGTGATCACCGGAGCGGGCAAAGCATTTTCGGGAGGGGCCGACATCAAGGAATTTGGCAAGGAGGCTGCCTTGCAGGAGCCCAATCTGCATACCGTGATCCAGCAGGTGGAACAGTCCTCCAAACCCGTGGTCGCAGCCATTCACAGTGTGTGCATGGGCGGTGGGCTGGAGTTGGCACTGGGTTGCCACTACCGTATTGCCGCACCTGGCACTGCCGTGGCTTTGCCCGAAGTCAAGCTGGGTTTGCTGCCTGGTGCCGGAGGCACCCAGCGTTTGCCACGCGCGATCGGTGTGGAACCTGCGCTGAACATGATCGTCAGCGGAGAAACCATCAAGAGCGAAATGCTGGCGCAGATTCCAGGCCAGAAACTGTTTGACAAGCTGGCTGCCAGCCCGGAAGCACTGGCATCGGAAGCGCTGACTTTCGCCCAGGAGGTGGGTGAGCGCCATGTGTCCGGCAATGAGGCTTTGCCACTGGTGCGCAATCTCAAGTGCAAGCATCCCAAGGGCGATGCCTATTTTGGTTTTGTGCGCAACATGGTCAAGGCCATGTCCAAAAACTACCCCGCACCGCTCAAGTGCGTGGATGCCGTGGAAGCGGCCACCAAGCGCAAATTTCAAGAAGGTCTGGAGTATGAGCGCGAGTTGTTTGTGAACCTGATGTGGACGCCCGAGTCGCGTGCGCTGCGCCACCTGTTCATGGCCGAGCGTGCCACGACCAAGATTGCCGACATTCCTTCGGACACCCCCACCCGCGAGATCAAGAAAGTGGGCGTGATTGGTGCGGGCACCATGGGCGGTGGCATCAGCATGAACTTCCTGAATGCTGGCATTCCCGTCACCATCCTGGAAACCAAGCAAGAGGCGCTGGACCGTGGCGTGGCCACCATCAAAAAGAACTACGAAGCGCAGGTCAAAAAGGGCAAGCTCAAGGAAGACAAGTACGCCCAGCGCATGGCCTTGCTGTCCACCACACTGAGCTATGACGACTTGAAGGATTGCGACCTGATCATCGAGGCCGTGTTTGAAGAACTCGGCGTGAAGGAGACGGTGTTCAAGCAACTGGACGCGATTGCCAAGCCCGGTGCGATTTTGGCGTCCAACACTTCCACGCTGGATGTGGACAAGATTGCAGCCTTCACCAAACGTCCGCAAGACGTGGTCGGCATGCACTTCTTCAGTCCTGCCAACGTGATGAAGCTGCTGGAGGTGGTGCGTGGCAAGGAAACCGGTAAGGACGTGATGGCCACTGTCATGCAGATCGCCAAGAAGATCAAGAAGACGGCTGTGGTCTCTGGCGTGTGCGATGGCTTTATTGGCAACCGTATGATCGAGCAGTACAGCCGTCAGGCAGGTTTCCTGCTGGATGAAGGCGCATCGCCCCAGCAAGTGGACAAGGCGGTGGAGAAGTTCGGCTTTGCCATGGGCCCCTTCCGCATGGGCGATCTGGCAGGCAACGATATTGGCTGGGCCATCCGCAAGCGCCGCTATGTCGAAAAGCCCCATATGAAGTAC
>JAEYRT010000135.1 GCA_023435325.1 Pseudomonadota bacterium
TCTCCAGGCCCACGGGACTCCAACCCATGGCCCATCCGGCTGCCACCACGGCCAGCCATTCCGAGATGGGCCATGGCCCCAGATCGGCTGGTAACGCCGTGGTGAACGTTTCGTGCATGCCGTGTGCGCACACCACCTGGCCATCTCGCACAAAGGCGACGCAGCCTTGTACGTGGCGGTGCGATTGCAGCAGCGGATGGTTTTCATCCGCATGGACCCACACGACCCGGCCTGCGCAGGTCAATGCCAGGCTCTCCAGCGTTGCATTGTCTGTAGCCAATACGGCAACCCCGCCCGTGCGTACGGCACGCAATTGCGCCGCCAGCACGCGCTGCTGTACCTGGACGTCTTCCGCGCTGGCCAGGGGCGGAAAAATAATTGCCAAGTCGCATTCGGTATAGGCCCATCCGGCTTGCACTGCGGTGGTGATGTCCTGGGCGATGACCGCAGCAGTCACCGCACGATGCATCAGTACGCGCTGGCCAGCGCTGGGAGCTGGATGCGCGGGCTGCAGCAAACGCTGGCCTTGCAAATACATGGCCTCTCCACACGCAACCCCTGTGGTGTGACCCTGGGCCTGCAGCCAGTGCGCCAGTGTCTGCGCGATGCGCTGCCCTGTTGCTTCGTGGGCAAGCACACCAGCCAAAGGAATGCGGCCATCTTCGGGATGTGGGAAAAGGTGTTCGCAGATGGCTTCCCCCACGGCACGCGGTTTTCCGTGGATGGGGTGGAGGTGCATGAGCAAACTGGGTCCTGCATTGACCTCCACGATGGCACCGTGCTGCGCAACCAAGGGCTGGCGGATGTCCTTCACCACCAGGTCAATGCCCGCAATGTCCAGACCAATGGTCTGCGCAGCCAGGATGGCGTAGTGCGCAATGTCCGGGTGCACTGCGTCGGTGCAGTCTTCCGTGTGGTTGCCGGTCCGCAGCAGTAGCACTTCCTGATCGGCATCCGGCACAGAATGCTCCGTCATGCCCTGGCGCTGCAGCTCCAACCGCACTTTCGCATTGCTGCCCAGGTCAATGCGCTCCACGGTGTTGTCGATCAGGCACCGGCTGTGCTGGTTGATTTGCGCCTCCACCAGCTGTGCCACATTGGCGTGGCCATCTCCCACAATCGTCAGGGTCTGCGCACGTGAGGCGGCTACCGCCTTGCCTCCCACTACCAGAATCCGGTGCTCGTGACCATGGATGTGACGCTCCACCAGAACCTGGGTGCCTTCTCGCTTGGCCAGTCCCCAGGCAGCCTCTATCGCGTTTTGCTCCATCAGGTCCAGGCTCACGCCCCGGGCACGGTTGCCGTCCAGGGGCTTGACCACCACTGGCAGCCCCAGACGCTGTGCAATCTGCCACGCATGTGCGGGAGAGAGGGCGATATCACCTTGCGGAGTGGGAATGCCGGCGTTGGCCAGCAGGCGTTTGGTCAGGGATTTGTCAGACGCAATATCCTGGGCGATGGCTCCGGTGCGGTCACTTTCCGCGGTCCAGATGCGCTGTTGCGCAGCGCCCATGCCCAGCTGGACCAGGTTGCCTTTGGGAAACAAACGATAGGCAGGCAAGCTCCGTTGGCGTGCCGCGTTGGCGATGCAGGCCGTGCTGGGGCCCAGGCATTCCTCATCCATCACCAGGCGGATGCGGCGCAGCGCGCCTGTCCAGGGTTCCGAGCATGGGGTGGGCTCCATCGGCAGCAGCTCCATCGCTTGCATCAGGACATAACGCCCCAGGGCACCCTCGCTGGCTTCGAAGACCACCGTGCCTCTGCCGTTGACGCCAGGCAGGCATTCGCAAACGCGATCCGGCAAAGGCACGGCCTGCAGCAAGGCGCGCAACAGTGAGGCCAGGCGGCTCCATTGTTCGGCATCCATATCCAGCACCAAGGCTTCCAGCACGGGGTGGGGACTCCACAGGTTGTTGCCGCTCCAGTGCCGGGTGCGCAGGACATAGGGTTGCTGGCAGAGAAAGGCTTTGTCAGTGCTGCAGGTTTCGAGTGTGGTGAGGACGCGCATACACGACCCTCCAGAGTTCAAGGTGGTTGGTCAAAGAGGCAAGGCTGCGGCAGTTGGCTGTTGCAACGCAAGGCATCGCTCAACGGCGGTGCCGCAGACGCAAGGGAAGTGCAAAAAGTGCGGATGGGGTGCAGGGCGAAGTCGATCGCTGTCGCGTATCAGCCAGGCAGTTGCAGCAATGGCCCATCCACGCGGAGCATGTGAATGTGTGTCATGGGGGACTTTTCAAACCGAGCCCACGTGCGCGAACTGCTGGTTTGTGATGTGGGGCCTATAAAAGCGGAGTCATGCTGCCTTCAAGCGATCCAGAAAACGCTTGCCATGGGCCTGCTGCGATCACTCCATGAACAGCAGGCGCGAGAAAGGATAGCAGCCTGTTGCAGCAGCGAACAGTGGGCTGTTACGCAGGTGCTGTGCCTGCGCCACAGCTGTGCGCTGGCCATCAGTGGATGTGCTGCGCCGTACACTGTGGGCCATCGCCCGGCCCTGTCGCCGGGCTTCGGCAAGACTGACGTATGAGTACACCCAACACCCGTGAATGGCTGCAGACCCTGGTCGCGTTTGATACCACCAGCCGCAACTCCAACCTGCATTTGATCGAACATGTGCGTGATGCATTGGCCGCACAAGGCGTGCAGGCACAGCTTTTCAGATCGCCCGATGGCGCCAAGTCCAATCTGTTTGCCACGCTGCCCGCCAAGGATGGCGGCACACAGGGCGGCATTGTGCTGTCAGGCCACACCGACGTCGTTCCCGTGGATGGACAAATGTGGGACACCGATCCCTTTGCCCTGACCGAGGTGGAGGGACGGCTGTACGGCCGGGGCACCTGCGACATGAAAGGGTTTATTGCCGCAGGACTGGCCCTGGTGCCCGAGTTTCTGGCCATGCCGCGAGCCAAGCCACTGCATTTCGCGCTGTCGTATGACGAGGAAGTGGGCTGTGTAGGGGCCCCCATCATGCTGGAGCAGCTGAAGCTCCAAGGGCAGCGTTTGGATGGCTGCATCGTGGGCGAGCCCACCAGCATGCAGCCTGTGGTGGCGCACAAAGGCATCAACGTGTGGCGCTGCAAGGTGCACGGCAAGGCAGCTCATTCCTCGCTGACACCCCGTGGCAGCAATGCCATCGAGTATGCCGCCCGCCTGATTTGCCGCATCCGCGATTTGGCTGACGGTTTCAAGGCCCATGGCCCATATGACGAGTTTTTCGATGTGCCCTACACCACCATGACCACCAACCAGATCAGTGGCGGCATTGCGGTCAACACCATCCCCGAGCTGTGCGAGTTCGCGTATGAGTTTCGCAACCTTCCCGGTATTGCGCCCGATGGCATTCAGGCCCAAGTGGAGGCCTATGTGCAGCAGGAGTTGCTGCCGCGCATGCGCCAGGAGTTTGCAGAGGCACGCATCGAGTTTGAATCTCTGGCGGGTGCCCCCTCATTTGACACGGCAGAGACGGAAGCCATCAACCAATTGGTGCAGGCGCTGACAGGGGACCGCGACAAACGCAAGGTGGCCTATGCGACGGAAGCGGGCTTGTTCCAGCAGGCAGGCATTCCTTCCGTGGTCTGCGGCCCCGGTGCGATCACCGAGGCGCACAAGGCCAATGAGTACGTGGAGATTGCACAGCTGCAGCGCTGCGAAAGCTTTCTGCGCAAACTGGCGCAGTCGCTGTGAAAATTCACAACACTTAACCCCGGCCCCGCACACTCAACCAGATGCTGCACAGGCCGCAGGCCATGATCACAGCCATGCCCGCGAGCGAAATGCTGTCGGGCACCTGGCCAAAGAACAGCCATCCCATCAGCATGGCAAAACCAATCTGGCTGTATAGAAACGGCGACACCACTGCGGGCTGGGCGTAGCCATAGGCCTGCAAGAGCAGCAGATGGCCAATGCCACTGCAGATACCCATCATGGCGACGGCGGCCCACAACTGCCAGTCGGTAATGGATTGCCACAGCCATGGAATGACAGGTGCTGTCAGCAACACTGGCAGCCAGGTGGTGTACAGCTGCGTGGTGGTCGGTGGGTCCAGGCGTGCCAGGCGGCTGCCCAGGAGCTGGTATGTTGTACCGCACAACAACACTCCGACCGGTGCCAGCGCCGCCCAGCCCAAAGGCATTTCATCCTGTTCGGGGCGCACGATGCCGATGACGGCAATCAGCCCGATGACCAGCAAGCCCCATCGTGCCTTGCTGACCTTTTCCCCGAACAGCAAAGCCGAAGCCACGACGATCAGCAACGGGCCAGCCGACCAAATGGCGGTGAAATTGGCCAGTGGCATGGTCTGGATGCAGTAGAAGGCAAACACCGTGGTCATCACTCCGCTGAGGGCGCGGGTGGTCTGGAATTTCGGATGTTCCGTGCGCAGTGCACGCAGCCCGTAACGCGGCAGTACCAGTGCCGTGGTGACCAGCGCCTGCGCCACAAAACGCAGCCAGATCACCAGCATCATGGGCAGGGCCTGGCCTGCAAACTTGGTGCCGCTATCGAGCAGCGCAAACAGCGCGCACGCGGCAACAGTGAGCCCAATCCCCGCCAGTGCTGCGCGTACAGGTGACAAAGGGGGCGAGATATTCAAAGGCGAGGCAGGCATGGGGCCAACCAACTTTCTGCAAAACACGGCCAATGTGGCCTGGCAGCGCGCACCATTGCGCACTACGCGCGGCGGATTGTAGAGGCCTTGTATTGGTGTTAACGCTAGGTGCTCGCAGGCCAATGTCACGCATGCAACCCTTGTGCAGGCAGCGGTGTGCACTGACACACGGCAGCAAGCCAGCCGCGCCACAATCTGGCGCATGGTCCACTCACAATCTCCCACTTCGATGTTCGGTCGCGCCAAAGCCTTGCTCAAACCCATTCAGCCTTTGGTCGATGCCGTCAAGCTGTGGCTGGATGCCGATGGCCTGCGCATGAGCGCCGCCATGACGTTTTATGGCCTGCTCAGTCTCTCGCCGCTGGTGCTATTGATCGTGGGGCTGGTGGGCTGGTGGGTGGACCGCAGCGTGGTGGAGAGCACGGTGCTCGACCAAGTGCGCGATGTGATGGGCGAGCGTGGCGCCAGCGTGGTCGAAAGTGCCATGAGCAGCGCCCAGGCCCCTGCGGAAGGGCGACTGGCTTCCATCGTCGCGTTTGTCCTGTTGCTCTCGGGGGCCACCGGCGTCTTTGTGGAGCTGCAGAACTCGCTGGACAAGTTGTGGCAGTTCGGCCGCGATGATCCGCCGCCCCCCCAAAAGGGATGGTGGAAGCTGGCAACCCTGCGTCTGCGAGGGCTGGCCTATGTGCTGGTGGTCGGATTCTTGCTGCTGGTGACCATGCTGCTGTCCACAGCCATCAAGCTGTTGACCCAGCTGGCGGGACGTTGGCTGGAGATAGAGCCACCGGGTCTGCTGATCAGTGTGATCAACGAAAGCGTTTCCTTCTTGGTCATTACCGCCTTGTTTGTGGGCCTGATGCGCATTGGCACGGGCAGCAAACCCCGGCTGCGCTACTTGGTGCTGGGCGCCTTTCTGGGCGCCACCTTGTTCACATTGAGCAAACAGGCGCTGGCCTGGTATCTGTCCACCGCTGCGGTCGTGTCTGCCTACGGTGCGGCTGGCTCGCTGGTCGTGGTGCTGATGTGGATTTATGTGACCTCGGCCATCTTGTTGCTGGGCGCCAGCTTTGCCAAAGGGCTGGACATGCAGGCAGACCGGTCAAAGGCAAGGGTCGCGACAGGACATGCCCCCTCATCTTCGCAGACCACGGCGCCCAGCATGCCGCGCAGCGTCGGTTCTCCAGCGAGCCAGCAGTGGCCGGAAATTTGAGCAGGCTCAGGCCTTGCTCAGCGTTGCATCAATTTCAGCCAGCAACTTCAGGGCCGCGCCGTGGGTGCCATTGGGCAACCGGCTGGTCCACTCGTGCTCGGCCAATGGATGGACGCTGCAGCTGGTCGGCAGGGGTGCATTGGCATCCAGCAAGGCATGCAGGCGTGGCACAAATACCCACTGCAGCCATTCTTCGACCTGCAAGGTGTCATACATGAATGGCATGGTGGAGGCCATGGCCTGCTCGGAAGGCGGCTGTGCGCTCCACAGGGCTGCTTCGCGCAGGGCGTCTTCCAGTTGTTGCAGTTGCTGACGCAAAAGGGTGGATGTATCGCTCATAGCGACTGATTTTGCGCCTTCCCGCAAACCCTGGCAGGTCACCGTTATTACCCTCATAAGGTTTCCCCGAGGCTGCCGTCATCTGCGTTACAGCAGGGGTGAAAAAATGCCTGGGGTTTGCCCTTGAAGTTCTGCACAGCGGAACTTCCCGCTGGTTATTTCGGCATCTGCGCTCTACGCTGATTTCACAGGCGGTGGCTTGCAGCCTCGCCCCATATCAGCAAGGAGACAGGGATGCACAACAACAGCAAGCGGCATCGCACTTTGATGCAATGCGGCACAGGTCGCAGGAGGGTGTGATGGACATTCTTTTGCAGCAAGTGCTTAATGGCCTGACATTGGGCGGAATTTATGGTCTGGTGGCCCTGGGCCTGACCTTGGTATACGGCATTTTGCACGTACCCAACTTCGCGCATGGTGCGTTCTACATGGTGGGTGCGTTTGTGGCGTTTCACGCCATGAACGCATGGGGGCTGGGCTACTGGCTGTCCATGTTGGTGGCCGCTGGCGTGGTAGCGCTGATGGCGGTGATCAGCGAGCGCCTGGTGTTCAACCCGCTGCGCAATGCCTCTGGCATTCATCCCATGATTGCCGCGATTGGTGTGCTGCTGTTTCTGGAGGCTGCCGCGCAAGCCATCTGGGGGGCGGACTTCCAGCGCATGCAAACGCCCTACACCAGCATCATCGATCTGGGAGGCGTGACCGCGCCTGCGCAGCGTTTGCTCATCATCGGTGCTGCATTTGCACTGATGGTGGCGCTGCATCTGTTCCTGACACGCACGGTGATGGGTTCCACCATCATTGCCATGGCGCAAAACCGTGATGGAGCATCGATCGTTGGCATTGATGCCAACCGCGTCGCCATGCTGACGTTTGCCATTTCCGGCGTGCTGGCTGCCGTCGCAGCCACGCTGTATGCGCCCATCAATCTGGTGTATCCCGCCATGGGGCATCTGGTCATCACCAAGGCCTTTGTGATCATCATCTTGGGCGGCATGGGCAGCATTCCCGGTGCGATTGTGGGCGGGCTGATCATCGGTTTTGCCGAGAGTTTTGGTGCCTATTACATCTCGACCGACTACAAGGACATCATTGCCTTCGTGTTGCTGGTGGTGATTTTGTCGATGCGCCCCGAGGGCCTGTTTGCAAAGAGGGGGCGCTGAGATGAACCGGTTTATCGATAGCAAACTGGCGTGGGGCCTGCTGCTGGCGGCCAGCCTGGCCTTCCCTTGGCTGGCAGGCAATGACTATCACCTCACGGTGATGAGCACGGCCTATATTTTTGCCATTGCCACGCTGGGCCTGAACCTGATCACGGGTTACACCGGCCAGCTCAATCTGGCACACGCGGGATTCATGGCCGTGGGGGCCTACACCGTGGGCATCTTGACGGTGGACCATGGCTGGAGCTTCTGGGCCGCGTTTCCCATGGCTGGCGTCATCAGCGCCTTTCTGGGCTACTTCGTCGGCATTGTGTCGCTGCGGCTGAAAGGGCACTTTTTCTCGATCTTCACGCTGTGCGTGGGCTACATCATGTTCCTGCTGATCGAGAAGTGGGAGAGCCTGACCCACGGCACGGTGGGCATCATGGGCATCCCCGCGCCCGAAGCCATCGGCTCTGTGTCGTTCGAGTCCCCCGTGGCGCTGTACTACCTGACGCTGTTCTTCCTGGTGCTGGCCGTATGGGCCATGCGCCGTATCGTCAAATCGCTGCTGGGCCGCACCTTCATTGCGATCCGCAACAGCGATGAACTGGCCGAGGCGCTGGGCATCAACCTCATGCGCAACAAGACACTGGCCTTCATGCTCAGCGTGTTCTATGCGGGCATGGCGGGCGGTTTGTACGCAGGCTTTGTTCGCTTCATCGGTCCGGATATTGCGGGCACCCACCACACGTTTGACATGATGATTTTCATGATCGTGGGTGGCCTGGGTACGGTGCTGGGGCCGCTGCTGGGTGCCATTGGCATGCCGTGGCTGACGCAGTCGCTGCAGTTCCTGCAGGAGTACCGCTTCATCGTGTTTGGCCCCATTCTGGTGGCGCTGGTGATTTTCCTGCCACACGGGATTGTGGGCAGTTTTCTGGCGTGGCGTGCGCGCCGCGATGCCAAGGAGGGCAAGGCCCATGCTCAAGATTGACAAACTGACCAAAAAGTTTGGCGGGCTGGCGGCGGTGAACGATGTCAGCACCGTGATCGAGGAAGGCAAGGTCAACGCCATCATCGGCCCCAACGGTGCGGGCAAGACCACGTTCTTCAACCTGATCAGCTCCATGCACAAGCCCACCAGCGGCACCATCACATTCAATGGGCAGGATGTGACCTCGCTGCGCCCCGACCAGGTGGCGAAGTTGGGCATTGCGCGCACGTTTCAGGCCACTTCGCTGTTCGACAAGGCTACGGTGCTGGACAACCTGATCGTCGGCCACCGCCTGCGCACGCACTCGGGCCTGTGGGACGTGCTGCGCGGCTCCAGCCGCCTGCGCGAGGAAGAGCGCGTATGCCGCGAAAAAGCGCGCGATGCCCTCGATTTTGTGGGCCTGTCGCACATCGCGCACCGCTTGGCAGGCGACATCACGCAGGAAGAGCGCAAGCGCGTGGCCTTTGCGCTGGCGCTGGCCACCGACCCCAAGTTGCTGCTGCTCGATGAGCCTGCTGGCGGAGTGAATCCGGAAGAAACCGAAGGTTTGGCCAACCTGATTCGCAAGTTTGTGCAGCATGGCATGACGGTGGCACTGATCGAGCACAAGATGGGCATGATCATGAGCCTGGCCGACAAGATTCTGGTGCTGAGCTATGGCGAAAAGATTGCCGAAGGCACGCCTGAAGAAATTCGCCGCAACCCGGCGGTGATTGATGCGTATCTGGGGAGCGAGCATGCTGAAGTTTGAGAACGTATCGCTGAAATACGGCAGCTTTCTGGCGCTCGACAAGGTGAGCCTGCATGCCGACAAGGGCGAGCTGGTCGTGCTCCTGGGTGCCAATGGTGCAGGCAAGAGTTCGCTGTTCCTGACAGCCAGCGGTATCCACAAAGCGGCGGGTGGTTCCATCACCTGGGAAGGCAAGGAACTGGTGGGCAGCAAGCCCTCGGCCATCGTGGAATCCGGCGTCGTGCAGTGTCCGGAAGGGCGCAAGCTGTTTCCGCAGATGAGCGTGCAGAAAAACCTGGAGCTTGGCGCCTATGTGCACCGCCGTGACACGGCACCGAGCCGGCAGATTCTGGAAGAGGTGTATGCGCTGTTTCCGATTCTGCGCGAGAAGAAGGACGACCCCGCAGGCTCACTCTCGGGCGGGCAGCAGCAGATGGTGGCCATCGGTCGCGCCATGATGGGGCGGCCCAAGGTGCTGCTGCTGGATGAACCTTCGCTGGGGCTGGCACCGCTGGTGATCAAGCAAATGTTTGAAGTGATCCAGCGCATCAACCAGGCTGGCACGACCGTGTTGCTGGCTGAGCAAAATGCATTCGCAGCACTGAAGATTGCGCACCGTGCGTACGTGATGGAAAGCGGACGCATTGTGCGCGAAGGAAAACCCGATGCACTGCTGGCGGATGACTCCATCCGCAAGGCATACATCGGTGCTTGAGGACCGAAAGTTCAACTGTTCGTTCACGCGAAACCATATCTATACAAGGAGACAACCATGCGTGCATTTCCTCGGATGAATCGTCGTCAGCTGACTGGTCTGGCGCTGGCTTGCGCTGCCACTTTTGCATCACCTGTGATGGCGCAGGACGTGATCAAGATCGGCTACTCCGGCCCGCTGTCGGGCGGCGCGGCACAGTATGGCAAGAATGCGCTGGACGGCATGCTGCTGGCGGCCGATGAGCTCAATACCGCGAACCTGGAGGTCGGAGGCAAGAAGGTGAAGTTCGAGATCGTCCCGCTGGACGACAAGTACAACCCTGCAGAAACCGCCATCAATGCCCAGCGTCTGGTGCAGCAGCACAAGACTGCGGCCATTCTGGTGCCGCACTCGGGCGGTATTTTTGCGCTGCAGACCACCAATGAGCGCAACAACTTCGTCGTGCTGGCATACAGCTCCGTGCCGCAGATCACCAATCGTGGCAACAAGCTGACGCTGCGCATTCCGCCAGAGTTCACCACCTACATCGAACCCTTCTCCAAATACCTGATGGAGCGCTTTGGCAACAAGGTGGTGCTGGTGGGGGCAGACCATGACTACGCCAAAGCCTGGAGTGCAGCCTTCAAGCCCGGCTGGGAGAAGCTGGGCGGCACCGTGGTGGCTGAGAACCCCATGAGCTACAACCGTGCCACCGACTTCTACAGCGGCGTGAGCAAGGCACTGGCTGCCAAGCCTGACGTGCTGTTCGTGGGCGGAGCATCCGAGCCCACCGCACTGGTGGTGAAGCAGGCACGCGAACTGGGCTTCAAGGGCGGCTTTCTGGTGATGGATCAGGCCAAGCTGGACGAGATGGCCCGTGTGGTGGGTGGCATGGAAACCCTGGAAGGCGCGATT
>JAEYRT010000241.1 GCA_023435325.1 Pseudomonadota bacterium
ATTGCATGCTGCCATGCTAGGAAGAAAGGAGCGCAGCGCGCCTGACGCAGTTGCTTGCGCTAAGCTCTTCGCCCTATGCCTCAGACGATTGCCCAAGCCATCCACCACGAAATCATCATCAAAAAGAGCCGTTTCATCTGCTGCGTGCAGCCTGTGCAAGACCGCACCACCGCACAAACCATAGTGGATGCCCTGTGGCAGGAGCACCCAGGTGCAGCCCACGTATGCTGGGCACTGCTTGCCGGAGGACAGTCCGCTGCGGTGGATGACGGCGAACCCAGCGGTACTGCCGGTCGCCCCATGCTGGAAGTGCTGCGACACCAGGATCTGGAGGGCGTGCTGGCCACCGTGGTGCGGTACTTTGGTGGTGTCAAACTGGGCGCGGGGGGCTTGGTGCGTGCTTATACCGACTGCGTGGCGCAGGCTTTGCTCAAAGCCGAAAAAGTGACCTTGCAGCGGATGGTCACCTTGCAATGCAGCCTTCCCTATGCCCTGGAGGGCTGGCTGCGCAGAGAGCTGGATCAGGCCAATGCCACCTTGCTGAACGTCTTGCACCAGACCAGCGTGTCCATGCAGTGGAGCATGCCAGAAGCAGACCGTGCGGCCTTGGTTGCACGCATTAATGAAGGTGGTCAGGGGCGCATTGACTGGCTCCAGCATTGGCCTCAATAGCACCGACAGCACCGACAGCACGAACGTGGAATTTATCTGCCGATTGCACTTTTTATTTCGCGATCAGTGGCTGCCGCGTCCCCCTAAAGTCTCACTCCATTGAAAAAATGAAAGTGTTTGACTATGGACATTCGATACGCGAATGCATTGCGCAACGCAACCAATGCCTGGGCCCAGAACCGGATGACGGATCCACTCACCTTGCAGGAATTGAAACGCCGCAAACCCAGCGACCTGGATGAAACCCAGGTCGTACCAGGCACAGATTCAGCCCAGAGCGCATCGCTTGAGCCCCAACTGGCCCGCTTTGGCAGTCTGGGAACACGCCTGAATATTTACGCATAAACCTCGCACATACGCGAATCGGCATACATTGCAGAGATGAATACGAGCAATATGAGCGCCTCCCCTTCCTCTGCTGCGACAGAAAAACCCAGCTATCCCTTGGTCACCACGCTCACTGGCGTGCGCAAAGCCAAGCAGATGACGCAAGCTGAACTGGCACAGCGTGCGGGTTTGTCGCGCATGACAGTGCAGCGCTTGGAAAGCAATGGGCTGGATCCCCGCCTCTCGACCCTTCAGGAGATGGCGCGCGTGCTGGAACAGGAGCTGGTCGTCATTCCCAGCCACCTGCATGAAGCATTCACTCAGTGGCTGTCAGAGCGCACGGCCAACTGAGCTCCTCACGTCACGCAGACGACAGCTTTCTGCATTGCCAGACTCTTCTGCCGGAGAACCCTGCACGCTTTGCCCTAGCATTGCAGCCATGCGCAGCCCCCCTGTTTCCGACGCTACCGAAGCCCCTGCTTCTCTTTCCCAGCTGTTCTGGGCCTTTACCTGGCTGGCATTGCAGGGATTTGGTGGTGTCATGGCAGTGGTGCAGCGGGAACTCGTCGAGCGGCGCCGCTGGCTTACGTCAGCGCAATTTGCCCAGGATTGGGCCGTGGCCCAGATCCTCCCCGGCCCCAATGTGGTGAATCTTTCCATCATGTTTGGTGAACGGCATTTCGGTCTGCGAGGTGCATTGGTCGCCTGCTCCGGCATGCTGCTCGCACCCACCGTGGTGGTCCTGCTTCTGGGCAGCCTGTACCTGCAGTATGCCGAGCATCCTGCCGTCGCTGGCGCCTTGCGGGGCATGGGTGCTGTCGCGGCAGGTCTGGCCATCGGCACCGGCCTGAAACTCTCCGCCGCTTTGCACGCACATCCTTTGCCTTTGTGGCTCGGATGGTTGCTGAGCATTGCCGCATTCGCCTTGGTGGTGCTGCTGCAATGGCCATTGTGGTGGGTATTGCCGCTGATTGGAGGCATTGGTGTGTGGCTGTCCTGGAAGCGCCTCTCGCCATGATCGACACCCTCACGCCCTTGAGCCTTGAGGCTGGTCACTGGCTGCAGTTGATGGCCTACTTTCTGTCACTTTCGCTGCTTTCCGTAGGAGGTGCCATGGCAACGGCACCCGACATGTACCGCCATACGGTGGAGCAGCAAGGCTGGCTGAGCGCGCACCAGTTTTCCGATTCGATTGCGATTGCCCAGGCTGCGCCGGGGCCCAACATCATGTATGTGGCCCTGTTGGGCTGGAACATCGGACTGAACGCCATGGCGGGTCATACAGGCTTATCGGTGTGGCTGGTGGCATTGATGGGCAGCCTGGCCTGCATGGTCTGCATGCTGCTGCCAAGTACGCTGCTGACCTGGACCAGCACCCGGTGGCTGCGACACAACCACAACAGGCATGGCGTGCGCGCCTTTCGCTGGGGCATGATGCCCTTGGTCGTGGGCCTGGTGCTGGCAACCGGCTGGATTTTGGCTGCCCGTGAAACGGATGCACCCCGTGCATGGGCGCCCTGGCTACTCACTGCGGCTTGCGCCTGCCTGGTCTGGAAGACCCGGCTGCACATTCTCTGGATGCTGGCCGCAGGCGCCTTGCTGGGAATGGCGGGCTGGGCCTAAGCCGATACAGCTTATGCAAGCAGCAGATTTGGAAGCACCTGCCCTGCCGATGCACGGATCAATGCATCTGCCAGCATGTCCAGTTCTGTCATTTCTGGATTGATGATCACCAGCTTGGCGCCACGCTGGTGGGCTTGAAAGGCCAAACCGGCGGCAGGATAAACCACGCCCGAGGTGCCAATCACCAACATCAAATCACAGTCATTGACCGCAGCTTCCGCCTGTGCCAGCGCTTGTGCTGGCAGGTGTTCACCAAACCAGACCACACCGGGGCGCACCAGATTGCCGCACGCAGCACAGCGCGGAGGCTCTCCAGCAGCAGCCAGAGCACGCTCCAGATCGCATGCGAGACAGCTGGTCTCCAGCCACTGGTTGCGCATCACATCACCATGTAGACAGATGACGTCTGTATGGCCTGCCCGCTGGTGCAAGCCATCGACATTCTGCGTAATCAGCTGCAACTTGCCCGGATGCTGCTGCGCATAGCCCGCTAGCGCCAGATGTGCTGCATTCGGCTGCACGGCCCGCAACAGGCTGCGCCGGTACTCGTACCATTGCCACACGCGCTGTGGATGGGCACGAAAGCCGGGCTCTGATGCCATCTCCTGCGGGTCGAATTGTGCCCAGTATCCGGTGTGCGTTTCCCTGAAAGTGGGCACACCGGACTCTGCGCTCACCCCGGCACCAGTCAGCACAGCCACCTTGCCTGCAGCAGCCAGCCACCGTCGCACCTGTTCAATATGCGCCTGAACAATGTGATCGGGCTCTAAGGCAGACATGGCAAATACAAGCAGCTATGGTTTTAGAGTTCAAGTGCTCTGACGCTGGCGCAGCGCTTCGTACAGGCACACGCCACTGGCAACGGAAACATTCAGGCTCTCCACCGCCCCCTGCATGGGAATGCTGATCAGCTCATCACAGGTCCTGCGCGTCAGCTGACGCATGCCGTCGCCTTCCGCACCCAAGACCAGCGCCACTGGGCCCTTGAGATCAACCTGATACAGGTGCCGGTCCGCATCTCCGCTGGTGCCGATGATCCAGATGTTGCGCTCCTTGAGCTGATTCAAGGTACGCGCCAGATTGGTCACCATGAAATAAGGCACGGTTTCTGCCGCACCGCTGGCCACTTTGGCCACCGTGGCATTGATCCCCGAAGCATGGTCTTTGGGCGCGATCACGGCATGCACACCGGCACCGTCGGCCACGCGCAGGCAGGCGCCCAGGTTGTGCGGATCGGTCACACCATCGAGCACCAGCAGCAAGGGGTTCTTCACACCCGACTCTTCGAGGTCATCCAGCAGTTCATCCAGGGTACGGCTGTCCTTGACTTCTTCGACGCGGGCGGCCACGCCCTGGTGACCATGGCTGCCAGCGAGCTTGGCAATGCGCATGGCATCCGCCTCGATCAGGCGCGTCCCGGCTTCGCGGGCTTTTTCGAGAAACTGGCGCATGCGCGCATCCCGACGCGTAGCTTCGTAGTAGATCTCGATGATGGACTGGGGTGCGGTCTTCAGACGCACACCGATGGCATGAAAGCCGAAAAGGACTTTGGGAGACGACATATTGCTGGTGATTATCTCGCCACACCGCCCTTGCGTTACGTTGGCTTCAAGATACCTTGCCCGGTTTTAGACAAATAAAACCTGCCCAAGCACCACTGCGCCGTACACAGTTATGAAATCTTGTGCATGAAGGATTGTTGCGAAGCACATAAACTCGCCGCTTTCCAATGTAAGTGGTCCACACTTTTCACATGATTTTTCAACCATTGCTGAACTGGTCGCAGCGAACCAGTGTTGTCACACAAATTGTCATTGGCCTGGCTCTGGGCATTGCACTGGCAATCATCTGGCCCGAGGCCGCACTCCGCGTCGAATTCCTCGGCACCCTTTTCATTTCTGCCCTCAAGGCGGTTGCACCCATTTTGGTGTTTGTGCTGGTGATCTCCGCGATCAGCAATCAGCGCCCAGGCCAGACCACACACCTCAGACCCATTCTGTGGCTGTACGGCGTGGGCACGCTGACCGCGGCCATGGTGGGCGTTTTTGCCAGCATGATGTTTCCATCCACGCTGGTCCTGAAGGATGCAGCCACCGGCATGGCCGCACCCGGCGGCATTGCAGAAGTGCTGATGCAATTGCTCAAAAATGCGGTGGACAACCCTGTCAATGCTCTCATGCATGCGAACTACATTGGTATTTTGGTGTGGGCCGTCGCAATTGGCATTGCCCTGCGACGCGGCACCGAAGGCACCCGCCAGACCATGGCCGATCTGTCCAATGGCATCACCCTGATCATTCAGGCAGTGATTCGCATCGCACCCATCGGCATCTTTGGCCTGGTGGCTTCTACGGTCGCTTCCACAGGCGCCAAGGCCTTGATCGGTTATGGCCACTTGCTGGCCGTGCTGCTGGGCTCGATGCTGTTTGTTGCCTTTGTGATCAACCCGCTGATCGTGTGGTGGAAGATTCGCCGCAATCCTTATCCACTGGTGCTCATGTGCCTGCGCGAAAGTGGTGTGACCGCATTCTTCACCCGCAGCTCGGCAGCCAATATTCCGGTGAACCTGGCCATCGCCAAGCGCCTGAACCTGGATGAAGACACCTACAGCGTGGCCATCCCGCTGGGTGCCACCATCAACATGGCCGGCGCAGCCATCACCATCAGCGTGTTGTCGCTGGCCGCAGCACATACGCTGGGCATCGTAGTGGATATTCCCACGGCCATCCTGCTGTGTGTGGTGGCTTCGGTGTGCGCCTGCGGTGCCTCGGGGGTGGCAGGCGGTTCGCTGCTGCTGATTCCCCTGGCCTGCTCGCTGTTTGGCGTCTCCAACGATGTGGCCATGCAGGTGGTTGCCATCGGCTTCATCATTGGCGTGCTGCAGGACTCGGCAGAGACCGCACTGAACTCGTCCACCGACGTCATCTTCACCGCGGCCGTGTGCATGGCCGGAGAGCGCCGCAACGGTTGATCGCTGCGCAGCTTGCAGAATGAAAAAAGGCTCCTGCATCAGGAGCCTTTTTGATGTGCGCGTGTTATGTGCGCGAAGGCAGGCTCAGCGGTAGAACGCCTCGACCGTACCCTTGAGCTTGATCAGCAGCGGACGCCCCTTGCGGTCGAGCGTCTTGCCTGCGGGCACTTTCACCCAGCCTTCGCTGATGCAGTATTCCTCGACGTCATTGCGCTCCTTGCCGTTGAAGCGGATGCCAACATCG
>JAEYRT010000270.1 GCA_023435325.1 Pseudomonadota bacterium
GGGCGTGACAGCGCCTATGAAGTGAACAAAGAGATTGCGCTCGCGCTCTGCCGCGGCTTCGGCCGCCTTGCGGGCTTTTTCCTGGGCTTCCTTGCGCTCGCGTTGGGCCTTGAGTTCTTTGGCGATGCCGCCCAGCGCATGCAGTCCTTGGTGGCGAAAGGCCTGACTCATAGCAGCCCTTCTTCCGCCATCGACAGGCTGTGACCCTGGGCCACGATGATGTGGTCCATCACACGCACGTCCAGCAGCCCCAGCGCGCTGCGCAGTGTGTTGGTCAAGGCCTTGTCGGCAGCGCTGGGCTGCACGCTGCCACTGGGGTGGTTGTGGCTCAGGATGACGCTGGCCGCATGGTGGTACAGGGCGCGCAGCGCGACTTCGCGGGGGTAAACCGAAGTCTGGTTGAGTGAGCCCCTGAACATTTCTTCCATGGCAATCAAACGGTTCTGGCTGTCCAGGAACAGCACAGCAAATATTTCATGTGGGCGGTGGCCCAGTTGCAATTGCAGATAGTGTTTCACAGCCTCAGGGCTGCTGAGCACTTCCCGCTCCCGCAATTGCTGGGCCGTGGCACGTTTGGCCAATTCCATCACTGCCAGCATTTCCGCACGTTTGGCAGGGCCGAGCCCCTTGATGCGTCCCAGGTCCTGCCCGCTGGCGTTGAGCAGGCCAGCCAGGCCTCCAAAGCGCTCCAGCATGGCTTGTGACAACTGCAGCACCGTACATCCGGCCAGACCGGTGCGCAGCAAAATGGCGAGCAGCTCTGCATCAGACAGCGCGCTGGCGCCACGCGAAAGCAGCTTTTCACGTGGCATCGCGTCGGCTGGCAAGTCTTTGAAAGCCATGATCCTGGTGCTGAAAGTGGGAGAAACAGACGCCAAAGGCGCGGGGGCATGCCCGGTTTTCTACAATGGGGGTCAGTTTATCGGGACTTCCATGACCAATTCTGTGCCTTCGACCACGACTTCAGTGCCCACCGTACAGGCGGGTTCTTTTTTGACGCTGCACTACCGCTTGGCTGGCCCAGCCGGCGATGTGATCAACACTTTCAACGAAAAGCCCGGCACGCTGTCGATGGGCACGGGGGAGTTGTCTCCCGCCATTGAAGCGCTGCTGATCGGTCTGCCTGAAGGCACGCACACCACGCTGGAGTTGCCCGCGGGTGCCGCTTTCGGTGAGCGCAACCCCGACATGCAGCAATGGGTGGCACGCAAGCTCATGAACGAGCTGGGCGACCCGACAGAGCAATACCAGCCTGGCGATGTGGTGGAATTCCCCACACCTGATGGCCTGGGCAGCTATGCCGGCTCGGTGGTGCAGGTGCGCGAAGACGGTGCGGTGCTGTTTGACTTCAGCCACCCGCTCGCCGGCCAGCCCGTGACGTTTGAAGTCAAGATCATCGGGGTGCTCTGAGGTGATGGACGCCAAAGAAATCCTGCTGGCTGAGCCGCGTGGCTTTTGCGCGGGAGTGGATCGCGCCATTGAGATCGTGGAGCGTGCGCTGGCCAAGTTTGGCCGTCCCATTTATGTGCGCCACGAGATCGTGCACAACACTTTTGTGGTCAATGACCTCAAGGAAAAAGGTGCGATCTTCATCGAAGAGCTGTCGGATGTGCCTCCTGGCGCCACCCTGGTGTTCAGCGCACACGGCGTGAGCAAGGCGGTGCAGGAAGAAGCCAAGGCACGCGGTTTCAGTATTTTTGATGCCACTTGCCCCTTGGTGACCAAGGTCCACATCGAGGTGGCCAAGCTGGCCAAAGAGGGTTATGAGTTCCTCATGATCGGCCACAAGGGGCACCCCGAGGTGGAAGGCACCATGGGCCAGCTGTCGGAAGGCATCCACCTGGTGGAAGACGAAGACGACGTGGCCAAGGTCCAGCCCCGGCAGACCGAAAAGCTGGCCGTGGTGACGCAAACCACCTTGAGCGTGGATGATGCCGCAGGCATCAAAGCCGCCATCAAGGCCCGCTTTCCCAACGTGCGCGAGCCCAAGCAGCAAGACATCTGCTACGCCACTCAGAATCGGCAGGACGCCGTCAAGGTGCTGGCGCCGCAGGTGGATGTGGTGATTGTGGTGGGCAGCCCCACCAGCTCCAACAGCAACCGTCTGCGTGAGCTGGCCGAGCGTTTGGGCACACCTGCATATATGGTGGACAACGCCGATGAGCTGCAGGAAGCATGGTTCAGCACGGCAGCGCGTGTGGGGCTGACAGCTGGTGCTTCGGCTCCCGAGGTGCTGGTCAATGGCGTGATTGCGCGCATCAAGGCATTGGGTGCCGTCTCGGTGCGCAAGATGGATGGCGTGGAAGAAACCATGAAATTTCCGCTGCCCAAGGGGCTGAAGATGATCGATCCGGCCACGGGCTTGGAAATCGAAGTGCGCAAAGCCCCGGAAACCGGCGCTTGACGGCAGCAGCACTTTCCATTCGCACATATCAAATAAAGAGCGGCTCGCGCTTGGTACATCAGCACTTCAATATGTTTTCTATCGGAAGTGCTTGAAATACAGGCGTTAGCTGCTCTTATTTATTGTACGAACCTGCTTAGCTCCACAAATCCAGCGGCGGCTCACTGACCACGGCACGCAAGATGTCGGTGCGGCTGACAAAGCCGCTCAAGTGGCCCCGATCATCGGTCACGGGCAGACCGGGCAAGCCGGTTTCCAACAACACATGGGTCACGCGGCGCAGGTCGGTGTCTTCAGCCACGGCGGGTACAGGGGTAATCATGACCTCGCGCACCGGGCGCTTGGCCAAGGCAATCGCCTGGTGTAGCGCGCCGGGCTCAGGCAGCAGTTCCAGTGGTGCCATGTCGGCCCGCAACAGCAGACCCACCACAATCCCTTGGGCATCCAGCACTGGGGCCTGGGCAATTTTCTTCTCGGCCAGTACATGCCATGCCTGCTCCACGCGCAAATCGGGCGTGAGGGTGACAGCACCCCGTGTCATCACATCGCTGACGCGATAGATGCGGTGACGCTCTTCCTTGGGGCCTTGCTCCGTACCCAGGTACGCAGCGACTGCACATTGCGCACGCGCTGTCAGTGAAGGCTGAGGGTTGCGCACCTGGGCCTCCTCGCCCTCGACACCCGATGCGCCTGCACGCAACCCGCTGGGGCGCTGCACACCGCGTACGGCCGTGATGTGGCTCAGGCGATCCGCACCTCCTTGATACATGGGGCCATTGATGCCAAAGACATAAAACATTCGCAAATCTCCTGGGTGCAAAAGGCCCTCAAACTGAGGGCTTTGCTTTGTATCGGCAACAAAGCCTGCAACTGAACAACAACTGCCGCACAATGGCGGATGGACTACGGTGCGCCCCTGTGCGGTGCCCGCAACACTAAAATTGCCACCATGCTAGACATCCTTCTCCTTCGTAAAGACCTCGATTCCGCGATTGCACGCCTGGAAACCCGTAAAAAGCCCCAAGCGTTTTTGAACGTAGAGGCATTCCAGTCCCTCGAATCCGAGCGCAAAACCCTGCAAACCCGCACGGAGGAGCTGCAAGCCCAGCGCAACCAACTGTCCAAGCAAATCGGCATGCTGATGGGCAAGGGCGACAAGGAAGGCGCAGAAGCTGCCAAGGCTCAAGTGGCCGCCTTCAAGACCGAACTGGAGCAGTCCGACGCCCGTCTGGAGCAAATCAAGACCGAGCTGGAAGTCATGCTCCAAGCGGTGCCCAACCTGCCGCACGAGTCCGTGCCCGTGGGCGCTGGTGAAGAAGACAATGTGGTCGTGCGCACCTGGGGCACACCCAAGACGTTTGACTTTGAGGTGAAAGACCACGTGGACGTGGGCACCCCTCTGGGTCTGGACTTTGACATGGGCGTCAAGCTTTCCGGCTCGCGCTTTACCGTCATGAAAGGCGGCATTGCCCGCCTGCACCGTGCTTTGGCGCAGTTCATGCTGGACGTGCAAACCGGCGAGCATGGCTACACCGAGTGCTATGTGCCTTATGCGGTGAACGCGGATTCGCTGCGCGGCACCGGCCAGCTGCCCAAGTTTGAAGGCGATTTGTTCGCCGCCAAAAAGGGTGGCCAGGAAGGCGAACCCGTGCCCGACAACCAGGCGTTGTACCTGATCCCGACGTCGGAAGTGCCTCTGACCAACTTCCTGCGCGACGTGGTGGTGCAGGAATCCGAATTGCCCATCAAGCTGACAGCGCACACACCTTGCTTCCGCTCAGAAGCAGGCAGCTACGGCCGTGACACACGCGGCATGATCCGCCAGCACCAGTTCGACAAGGTCGAAATGGTGCAAATCGTGCACCCTGAAAAGAGCTACGAAGTGCTGGAAGAAATGACTGGTCACGCCGAAGCCATTCTGCAAAAACTGGGCCTGCCTTACCGCGTGATGAGCCTGTGCACCGGCGACATGGGCTTTGGCGCGACCAAAACCTATGACCTGGAAGTGTGGCTGCCCGGTCAGAGCAAGTACCGCGAAATCAGCTCGGTCTCCAACTGCGAAGCCTTCCAGGCACGTCGCATGCAAGCACGCTTCAAGAACGCCAAAGGCAAGAACGAGCTGGTGCACACACTGAACGGTTCCGGTTTGGCCGTAGGTCGTTGCCTGGTCGCAGTGCTGGAAAACTACCAGCAAGCCGATGGCTCCGTGGTGATTCCTGAAGTGCTGCGCCCCTACATGGGTGGTTTGGAGCGTCTGCAGGCCTAAAAAATTGCGGGTTTGCCAGAGCAGGTCGAAAACACTGCTACAATAGCAGCTTCGACACGCAGGAGAGGTGGCAGAGTGGTCGAATGTACCTGACTCGAAATCAGGCGTACGTGAATAACGTACCGTGGGTTCGAATCCCACCCTCTCCGCCAATATTCGATAAAGCCCTGATTTTTCAGGGCTTTTTTCGTTTCTAGAAAAAGCTTAGAAGAAATCTTTGGACGTACATCCAACAAACGGAGTACCTCATGATTTCTCAGGGCCCTGCTGTTGCATCTTTCTCAGCCACTCAGGGTGTGCCAGGCGCAGGCACTCCAGCAGCCCAAGAAGATGAAAAACCCCTATCATTGAAT
>JAEYRT010000091.1 GCA_023435325.1 Pseudomonadota bacterium
CAGCCAGGCAGGAATGGAAGGGTGCATCAGCGGCCCGCCGACCGACAGGGTGTAAGCCGTGGAGCCCGTCGGCGTGGCCACGATCAGGCCGTCCGCGCGCTGGTTGGACACAAAACGGCCATCCACCTCCACGCGCAGCTCCACCATGCCGGAGGTGCCACCGCGGTTGACCACCACATCGTTCATGGCCAGGGCTTCAAACACCATGGCGCCATCACGCACCACGCGGGCATGCATCAGCGGGCGCGATTCTTGTTCGTACTCGCCCTGCAACATGGGCAGCAGCGTGTGCTGGTAGTCATCCAGCGCAATATCGGTGACAAAACCGAGGCGCCCCTGGTTGACGCCGATCAGTGGCGTGCCATATTTCGCCAACTGGCGGGCAATGCCCAGCATGGTGCCGTCGCCGCCCACCACAATGCCCAGATCGCAGTGTTGGCCAAGGCCATCCACCTCCATGGACTGAAAACTGTGGTGTAGGCCGGTATGCGCAGCGGTTTCTGCTTCCAAAACCACCTCACAGCCTTGCGCATGCAGAAAATCTGCAATACCTTGGAGGACTTGGCGGGAGTGATCGGGGGCAGCCCCGGCGCTGGGTGAAGACTGGTATTTACCCACCAGTGCGACATGGCGAAACTTGGACGTCATACCGGAAATTACATCATTAAAATCAAAGCATGCTCGATGAACGTGCCAAGTTGTTGTTGAAAGCGCTGGTCGAGCGCTATATCTCGGACGGCCAGCCTGTAGGTTCGCGCACCTTGTCGCGTGCCTCCGGGCTGGAATTGTCGCCTGCGACCATCCGCAATGTGATGGCCGATCTGGAAGAGATGGGGCTGATCGTCAGCCCCCATACCTCGGCCGGCCGTATTCCCACGGCCCGCGGTTACCGCCTGTTTGTGGACACCATGCTCACGGTGCAGAACGGTGGGCTGGTCGCACCGGAGTTGCCCGCAGAACAGCCCCAGAAAGTGATCGCCAATGCCGCGCAGCTGCTGTCGAACATGTCGCAGTTCGTGGGCGTGGTCATGGCGCCACGGCGCAGCTCGGTGTTCAAACACCTGGAGTTCGTCAAACTCTCGGAGCGCCGGGTGCTGGTCATCATCGTCTCGCCACAGGGCGATGTGCAAAACCGCGTCATCTTCACGGATGTGGATTTCTCCGCCTCGCAGTTGATCGAAGCGTCGAACTTCATCAACGCCCATTACGCCGGTCTTGATATTGAACAGGTGCGTGAGCGCGTCAAGCAAGAGGTGGAGCAGTTGCGTGGCGAGGTCGCCAACCTGATGCAGGCGGCGGTCAACGTCAGTGCCGAAGCCATGACGCCCGGGCCGCAGGAGCAAGTCATCATCTCGGGCGAACGCAACCTGCTGTCCGTGAGCGATTTCTCCAGCGACATGGGCAATCTGCGCCGTGCGTTCGATCTGTTCGAGCAAAAAACGCAAATTCTGCGCTTGCTGGACTTCTCCAGCAAAGCCGAAGGGGTGCGCATCTACATCGGCGGAGAAAGCCAGGTTGTGCCGTTTGAAGAACTCTCCGTGGTCAGCGCACCGTATGAAGTGGACGGTCAGGTCGTTGGCACCTTGGGCGTGATTGGCCCCACGCGCATGCACTACGACAAAATGATCCAGATTGTGGACATTACGTCCAAGTTGGTCAGCAATGCGCTGAGTCACCACCGCTAGCCGTTACAATGCGCGGGTTTCGCCATTTTCTGATGGCGCAAACCCGGTTGGGGCGTTAGCTCAGTTGGTTAGAGCAGGGGACTCATAATCCCTTGGTCGTCGGTTCAAGTCCGCCACGCCCTACCATGTGAATATTGAAAAGCCTGCTATGTAATGCATAGCAGGCTTTTTTGCATGTCAGCCTTCAAGGTTGACGAATTACGCGATTGTGCTGATCGGTAGGTTCGTTGGGTTGCTGGCTGTTGGGATTGCGTACGTCATTGAGGTCCTTGGGCGTCTGGTTTTTGCGCTCATCTACCTGTTCTGCAGGATTTTGGGGCACCTGTTTTTCATCAGTGTCAGGTTTGCGGATGTCATTCATGCTCAAACTCCTCAAAAAATCCAAAACTTGGGCAGGGAATGACGAGATTGGATGCAAGAGGAGGCGAGGTCTGTAGGAAATGCAAGCCCTTGTATGTACGCACATGAAAAAGCCTGCCATGGAAGGGGTGGCAGGCTTTTTTGCTTGAAGCGTCAGAAATTTATTCCCTGATCGCTACCTCACCACGAAGGGTGTAGGTCATGGCTTCGGTGATCTTCACGTCCACCATTTGGCCGATCAGACGCTCGTGCCCGGGGAAGTTCACCACACGGTTGCACTCGGTGCGGCCCATCAGCTCGCCGTTGTCGCGTTTGCTGAAGCCTTCAACCAGCAATTTTTGCACGCTGCCCACGCGCTCCAGGCTGATGTCCTTGATGTTCTGATTGATCACCGCTTGCAGTTCCTGCAGGCGACGCAGCTTGACCTCGTGCGGCGTGTCATCGTGCAGGTTGGCGGCAGGGGTGCCAGGGCGGGGGCTGAAGATAAAGCTGAAGCTGTTGTCAAAGCGGATGTCGTGGATCAGCTTCATCATCTTCTGGAAATCTTCCTCGGTCTCGCCGGGGAAGCCCACGATGAAGTCCGAGCTCATGGCCATATCGGGGCGAATGGCGCGCAGCTTGCGCACGGTGCTCTTGTATTCCATAGCGGTGTAGCCGCGCTTCATGGCCATCAGGATCTTGTCGGAGCCATGCTGCACGGGCAGATGCAGATGCGACACCAGCTTGGGGAGCTTGGCGTAGGCCTCGATCAGGCGGGGCGTGAACTCGTTGGGGTGGCTGGTGGTGTAGCGGATGCGCTCGATGCCGGGGATTTCGGCCACATATTCCAGCAGCAGGGCGAAGTCGCAAATCTCGGCCGTCTCGCCCATCTTGCCCTGGTAGGCATTGACGTTCTGGCCCAGCAGCGTGACTTCCTTCACGCCCTGGTCGGCCAGGCCCGCCACTTCGACCAGCACGTCTTCAAATGGGCGGCTGACTTCTTCACCACGGGTGTAGGGCACGACGCAGTAGCTGCAATATTTGGAGCAGCCTTCCATGATCGAAACAAATGCCGATGCACCTTCCACGCGTGCAGGTGGCAGGTGGTCGAACTTTTCAATTTCGGGGAAAGAGATATCGACTTGCGGCTTGGCCTTGGCTTGGCGGGCATTCAGCAGCTCAGGCAGGCGGTGCAAGGTCTGGGGGCCAAACACCACGTCCACAAAGGGTGCGCGTTTGATGATTTCATCGCCTTCCTGGCTGGCCACGCAGCCGCCCACGCCAATCAGCACGCCTTTTTCCTTGAGGTGGCGCACACGGCCCAGATCGGAAAACACTTTCTCTTGTGCTTTTTCGCGCACGGAGCAGGTGTTGAACAGGATGAGGTCGGCCTCTTCCATGTTTTGCGTGGGTTCGTAGCCCTGGGCCGCGCCCAGCACGTCGGCCATCTTGTCCGAGTCGTACTCGTTCATCTGGCAGCCAAAGGTTTTGATAAAGACTTTTTTGCTCATCGGGGTCGTAGCGCTGCAGCGTTCAGCCTTTGCGCTTTCAGGTAAAAACGGCCGCCAGGTCAAGCCAGGCGGGCGTGAAGGGTCATAAAAAAGGAGCGCCGTAACGTCGCGCCAATGCGGGGTGCGGCAGCTTTCAGCGTTTGGCCGTGAGCCTGCTGGCTTCCTCGGGCGTCAGAATCCATGCGGTCAGCAGCCATTTGGTGCTGGCTTCCCTGACATAGGCCACCGTCAGGGCCTGGCTCTGGACGGTGTGGGCAAAGATCAGCTTGTTGTCAGCGCTGAACAGACGAAAACCGGGAGCCGTGCGTATGGGCTGGCCATTGATTTGCGCATGGGGCGCCTGGTCAATGCGCAGCACGCCCACCTGGGCGTGGCTGGGAAGGTGGCGCCCGCCGGGCGGTGTTGTCGGCAGGGGTCTTTCCACGGTCGGCAAAGATGGTTGTGCGGCAGCGGTGGAGGCGGCAAAGCCGGCCGCCAGCAAGGGCGCAGCAACAAGGCAAGAGAGCAAGCAGCGGTTCATGGTGTTCATCCAGGGGCTGACAGAGGCTGCATTCTACGTAAGAGCGCTTGGCAGGGCGCGTGGCTCAGGTTCCTGCAGGGCTGTCCAGCTGCCAGCCGCTGCCTGCTGCGTACAGCGTGGCTTTGGGCGGGCGGCACAGCCCCCAGAAGCGCAGCCCGGTCAATTCCGCCATGCGCACGCCCATGGCGGTGGGAGCAGAGATGGTGGCCAGCGCCGCAATGCCCAGCTTGGCGCATTTGCGCACCAGCTCATGGCTGCCGCGGCTGGAGAGGACCACAAAGCCCGGCTCTCCCAGGCGCCCCGTGCGCGCCAGGCGGCCCAGCAGCTTGTCCAGCGCGTTGTGGCGGCCCACGTCTTCAATCACATCGTGTACTTGCCCATCCAGCGTGGCCCAGCCTGCGGCGTGGATGGCGCCTGCTTCGGCATTGAGCAACTGTTTGGGGGGCAGGTGGTTGATGGCGGTGAGCACGGTGGGCAGATCGACTTGCGCCACCCAGTCGCGTGCAGGCAGGGCATCGAACGACAAATCCAGCGCGGCAAAGCTTTCCACACCGCACACCCCGCAGCCCGTGCGCCCGCTCATGGAGCGGCGGTGGTCTTTGAGTCGCATAAAGCAGCGCGAGGAAATGTCCAATTGCACTTCCATGCCATCCATGCCCTCGGGCAGACCGGCAGCAGCGGCAGCCACGCAGCGCACTTCCACGCCGTAGCAATCGGCAGCGCTGTCGATGATGCCTTCGCTCAGCGCAAAGCCAATGGCAAAGTCTTCCAGATCCAGGGGCGTGCCCATCATCACGGCGTGGGAGATGCCGTTGAACACCAGCGCGATCGGCACTTCATTGGCCAGCACGCGCTGCTCGGCCAGCACGCCGCGCTCGGCATGGTGAAAACGCACCTCGCTGGTGGTCAGTGCGGGAACGTCGGGGGTATCGATAGGGCAGGCGCTGGCATCAGTCATGGCTGGGGATGATAGGCCGCTGCGCTTAATCCAGCAGCGCCATGCTTTTGATTTGTGCCACCACGCCCAGGCCTTGCTGCAGTTGAAGCTCACGCACCGAGCGCGCCGACACGCGTGCCAGCAAGGTGGTGCGGCCTGCTTGCAGGGTGAGCATGACGTGGCCGGGGCTGTCTTCGCGCAGCGCGGTGATGGTGGCTGGCACACGGTTCAAGATGCTGCTGCCGCTGGCGGCTTGCAAGGCAATGCTGACATCCCGTGCCAGCACGCGCAGGCGCACGGCCTCACCCACCGGGCGTGGTGTGGCGCCACTGATGAACAGCTCGCCGTCCTCAAAGCGCACGGTGCTCAGATGGTCGCGGGCGTCATAGGCGGTGATGCGGCCTTGCACCAGGCAAGCCGCTTCGGCGGCTGGCCCCATGGGGTGCTCGGTTTGCGCCATGGCGCTGGCCGTGTCGCCCGCAAAGACGGCGCGGCCCGATTGCAGCAGCACCACGTGGTGGGCCAGGCGTGCCACTTCATCCTGTGCGTGGCTGACGTAGAGCACGGGAATGTCCAGGTGGCGTTGCAGGCTTTCCAGGTACGGCAGCACCTCGGCCTTGCGCTGGGCATCCAGGGCGGACAGGGGTTCGTCCATCATCAGCAGTTGCGGGCTGGTGGCCAGGGCGCGGGCGATGGCCACGCGCTGGCGCTCACCGCCCGAGAGGGTGGATGGGCTGCGCTCCAGCAAATGCCCAATGCCCAGCAGGTCAATGACTTGCTCCAGCCGTACCTGGCGGCGTGCAGCGGGCGTGCGTTTCAAGCCATATTCCACATTGCCGCGCACGTGAAGGTGCGGGAACAGGCTGGCTTCCTGAAACACATAGCCCAGCGCACGCTGGTGCGTGGGCAGCCATTGGCGTGTGGCATCGTCTTGCCAGACCTGGCCGTTCACCACCACGCGGCCGTGGGCGCGTTCCAGACCGGCCATGCTGCGCAGACAGGTGGTTTTGCCGCAACCCGAAGGGCCAAACAGCGCGGTAATGCCGCGGCCCGGCAGTTGCAGATCAACATCCAAAACGAAATCTGCACGTTGCAGCTGGAGACGGGCTTGCATCATGGGCGTGGCTCCTTGGGTTGCAAGCAATGCAGCAGCATCAGCACCACAAAGCTGAACACCACCATGCCACCGGCCAGCCAATGTGCGCTGGCGTACTCCATGGCTTCCACGTGGTCGTAAATCTGTACCGACACCACACGGGTCACGCCCGGAATATTGCCGCCAATCATGAGCACCACGCCAAATTCGCCAATGGTG
>JAEYRT010000115.1 GCA_023435325.1 Pseudomonadota bacterium
GCCCAGGCCTGCACACCTTGCCAGCCCAGCAAGTCCGGCAGCATGGCAGCGGCACCGACCGCCCCCAGCATCATGCCCATGCGCGCCAGCAGGCCTACGTCATGGCGCTGCGCCCACAGGCCGCGAATGCCGAAATGGCGCACCTGGCCCGCACGCAGGCGCATGGTTTCGCGCCCCGCCTGCGCCTGTTCATTCATGACGGCGTACAGCGCCTGCACAGACTCCACCTCCTGCGCCGTGGGCTTGTTGCGCACCGACAGGTAACCCAGGGGTTTGCCGTCTTCCATGATGGGGGTGACGTTGGCACGCACCCAGTAATGGTCCCCATTCTTGCGGCGATTCTTCACAATGCCCGTCCAGGGGTAGCCATGCGCAATCGTGCGCCACATATCCTTGAACGCTGCCGCCGGCATGTCGGGGTGGCGAACCAGGTTATGCGGCTGCCCCATCAACTCCTCATAGGTATAGCCACTCACCCGTACGAATGCAGGGTTGCAATGGGTAATTTCACCTTTGGCATTGGTCACAGAGACCAACAACTCATTGCCCGGAAAGTCGTAATTGTTTTGGGTAACTGGGAGGTTGGTTCGCACACAAAATCTCCAAACTGACAAGCCCTCGGGATCAAATATTCACCGAATGGACTTGCGGGAAAACCATGGATCATCGCATAGCCACGAAATGATTGCCAACAGTCACAAAAATTCTCAAACACTTTGTAAGTACTGTTTTTTGTTTAAGTGGCTGCTTACTTGAAACCTTTTATGGCTTTTTGATGACGGCGTGATTCGCGGTGTGTCTCCCTCCATGCAAAACGCCTTGCAGCCATTCGGGATTCGCCCAGTTCTCACCGTAGAGGAAAGCCTGTTCCCAGGCTGCGCGCAAACAAGCCCTAATCAAAAAGCGGCAGGGAAAAAGGATCTGCCTGCGGTGCACTTCTGCGCGCACTGACCAACACCTCACCCTGGGCCTGCTGGGTCTGCGCATCCCAGTGCACCAGACTGCCAACGCGTACACCCAGCAAACGAATGCTTTGCTCCAGCGGAACGCGCTTGAGGCACTGCCCTGCGATCTGGCGGATGACGGTCGCATCCTGCGTGAACTGCTCCACCGTGATTTCACGCGTCACGATTTTGAAATTGGCATAACGCAGCTTCACGCCAATCGTGCGACCGGCATAGCCCTTGCGTTGCAAATCCTCCGCCACGCGCTGGCACAGGTGCGTGAAGATGCGGCCCAGCTCCACCCTGTCTGGCCTGGCATGCAGGTCACGGGCAAAGGTCGTCTCCCGGCTCATGCTCACGGGCTCACTCTCGGTCACCACGGCCCGATCATCCATGCCATGCGAGGCTGCATGCAGCCACGTTCCATACGCTTTGCCAAAGTGCTGCACCAGCCACGACATGGGTCGCTGAGCCAGTTCACCAATGGTCGTGATACCCAATGCCTGCAGCTTGGCGCCGGCTTTGGGGCCGATACCGTTGATCTTTCGACAGGGCAATGGCCAGATCTGCGTCTGCAGATCTTCTGGCTGGATGATGGAGATTCCGTTGGGTTTGTTGAATTCGCTGGCCATTTTGGCCAGCAACTTGTTGGGCGCAACGCCAATTGAGCAGGTCAGCCCCGTGGCTGCAAAAATGGCTTGCTGCAACTGCTGTGCCAGCACACGCCCTGCTTCGGCCTGGCCCAGAGGCACCTGGGTGAAGTCAATGTACACCTCGTCCACCCCCCGGTCTTCCATGACCGGCGCGATGGACAAAATCACCTCCTTGAACAGGCGCGAATAGTGGCGGTAACGCACAAAGTCGATGGGCAGCAAAATGGCCTGCGGGCACAGCTTGGCGGCTTTCATCATGCCCATGGCCGAACCCACGCCGAACTGCCTGGCGGGGTAAGTGGCCGTGGTGATCACCCCGCGCCCCACGTACTGTCCCAGGCGCGGGAAGGCCTGCAGTGGAATGTTTTCCAGCGCCCCCCATTGCGCGAGTTGCCTTGCCTCGTGCTCCGGGGTGTGGCGACTGCCACCAATGACCACGGGCTGCCCCTGCAGTTGCGGATAGCGCAACAACTCCACCGATGCAAAGAAAGCATCCATGTCGAGGTGGGCGATGCGACGGGGCAGGCGGAAATCAGGCACCCCGCTATTGTCCAGGAAGCGCTATATGCCCTGCATGCAGATCAGGACCAGACCCACCCCCACCAGCGCCATACCGCATTGCTCAAGCCTGCTCATGTTCTCACTGAACACGCGGCGGGAAACCACGTAGCTGAACAGCACTTCGATCAGCCCCAGCGTCCGCACCGCCGCCGCATCCTGCATGGCATAAGCCGTAAACCAGGCCAGCGATGCTGCGGCACCCATGGAACCTGCCAGCAGGGACACACGCCATGCACGCACAATGGGGGCGATGCCTTGCGGCGTTTTGAACGCCACCCATGCACCCAGAAAAATAGTTTGCAGGGTCTGTGCGATCAGCACCCCCCAGCCACCCGACAGCCACGGCGTTGAAGCCTGCAAGGCCAGTGCCCCACCACGGAAGCCGATCACCGCAATCGCAAAACAGGCTCCGCACAACAAGCCGTACAGTGCGGATTTGCTGCACCATGCCTGTAGGCTGAAGATCTGCCCGCGCGGCGGCAATGACAGCAGCAGCACGCCCAGTGTGGCCAGTACCATGGCCACCAAAGCCAGGGCCGTGGGCAACTCCTGCAGGAACACAGCAGCGAACAGAGCCACCTGCAAGATTTCGGTTTTAGACAGCGTCACGGCCACAGCGAAGTTGCGCTCTTTCATGGCCAGCAGCAGTGCAGCCGTGGCGGCCACCTGGAAAAAAGCACCCATGGCAATCCAGCCCAGGTAGGCCCAGCTGAATTTGGGCAACTCGGGGGTCTGCTGCGGCAGCACGTACAGCAACAGCACAAACACCGCAGCGAACGGCAGCCCGTACACAAAGCGCACCAAGGTGGCAGACAGCGTGCCCAATTGCGCAGTCAAAGAACGCTGCGCCGTGTTGCGCACGGTTTGAGCGGCAGCAGCAAACAGGGTGAAGAGCACCCACAACCAGCTTGTTTCTTGAAGAGACCAGGACATCACAACGCACAATTGCGCCAGCACAACGCTAGCGCAGGCAGCATAGCCAGCTCTCGGTTAACAGCGCCGCGCACATTGGCGATGGTGGCCGCTGTGTACGACGATGCAGCGGGCATCGCAGCCGCATTGCCAAACCAAGCTTTCCAAAATTCAGAAGCACATAGCGCTTACCAGTACTGGATTTCAGATACAAAAGTATTTGAACCCTTTATCTTTATTACCTAAGCAGCTCTTCTTTTTAGCAAGATACAGCCCCTTAAAAACGGCCTGGAATAAAAAGAGCCTGGAAAGACCAGGCTCCTGACACGACCGTAGTGGTAGAGATCAACGGCGCAGCATCACGTCCACGCGCCGGGCTTCTGCATGGGTCGATGCACTGGCTGTGGTGTCGGCAGGTTTTTCCAGCACGGCACGCTCTGCAGGAACGCCGGCAGACTCCAGCGCCGCCTTCACGGCCTGGGCCCGCTCCTTGGACAGTTCCGCATTACGCGCTGCGTCGCCCGTCGGATCGTTGAAGCCGGAGATATAGGCCGTCACGTCAGGGTTGGCTTTCAGAAACTCCACCAAAGGCTTGGCTTTCTCTGCAAAAACCTGGGCCACATCTGTCTTGTCCGTATCAAAGAACACGCGCAGCACAGGCATGCCGTTGTGCATGTCGTCCAACACGTCCGCTCCTTCAGGGGCGGTGAAGTTGGCGGGTGCCGTGAAGGCTGCATCTGTACTTGTACTTGTCTCGGTATTGGTAGTGGAGGAAGTGGTGTCAGTTTCGCCGGTCGTACCGGTACCGGTCCCAGCATCCGTGCCAGTGCCAGTGCCGGTACTGGTCGCTGCGGTGCTGCTCGCGCTGGTGTCGCTGCCTGGCACGGCGTTCAGGCTGCTGCCGGTCGCGCCGCTGTCAACGTTGTTATCGGTGCTGCTTCCGGTCGTGCTCGAAGGTGTCGCGCCGGAGGTGTTGCTGGCGTCAGGGGTACCTGAGGTACCAGAAGCAGCATCCGGTGTTGTGGTGGTTCCCAGTGCATTGCCCTCGGTCGCCGATGTCGTGCTGCTGCCGCTCGCCATACCGTTGTCATTGGTCGTCGCACCACCATTGGTGGTCGCATCACCGACAGAGCCGGGCGCCGGTGCCGGTGTGATGCCGCTGATGGCAGGTTCCGTGGTGGTCGGTGGCGCGGCATCAGGCGCTGGCGTGACGGGCGTAGCAGGTGTGGCTGGAGACGAGGTGGTATCGGCGGGGGCACGATCCCTGCTGCAATAGCTCACCCCGAAAATCACGACCAGGGCTGCGATCAACCAGGGCAGCCATTTGCCTAGCCCACCGCTGCTGCTGGGCTCATCCACTGCCCGCGCTGCGACGCGCGGTGGCGGTACCGCACCAGCGCTGGCAGAAGCCGTTGTCGCACCCAGCCCTAGCATGGCATTGCCCTCACGCAACATGCCATCAAATTCGGCAGGCAAGGTCGCGGGAATGGTGCCATCCGGCGTCATGCGTCCGATCAGGACTGGCAGGATACCGGCGACTGCAGCCACCACTTTGTCCCGGGTCAGCCCGAGGAGCTTGCCCGCTTGGGTCAAGAAATCATGGCCTGTGCCCAGCACCGTTTCCACCTGGGCGGTGGTGGGGGTCTCAGGAATGGCCTCGTTGCTTACCCAGGTGTTGACCATGCCGCCCCAACCCGCTTTGCGGAATTTCTCCAGAAAACCAGAAAGGCCACCTGTCGCGGGGTTGTTGATGTAAGCCACCAACATTTGCACCAAAGGGCGACCCTGATCGGCCAAGCCCCACCGCGCACTGATTTCTCGTATCAAGCTATCCAACATGTTCACTCCTTTCGTGCCATCAGGACGGCCGTGCGTATCACACGGCAAGATGTGAACTATTTAGAAATAAGTCTTTGCTCCGAGGTGTAGGAATTGCGCCCCCAAAGTAGGGCGCATCTTCGTAGTTACAAACCCCTACATCACTGCAACAACGGAAAAGCCACTGCACAAATGGCAGTGGCTTCGTTTTGCGTCGTGGCTACTTTTGCTCCCGGCTCAGCCCAACGTTAACCCCCTGATATTCGGGTTCAGTCATAGGGACTCTATTACTGCGCGGTCCCGATGGGGTGCAAGCTCGGCTTCATCGAAGCGATATGGCAAAGGGTAGGTGCCGGGCAGCAGGATTTCCTTACCCACGCGGTTGATATTGGTGTGCCCGCAAAAAGCCATGGTGGTATCGAGTTCTTTGTGGATGATTTGCAGTGCCCTGGTCACACCAGCCTGCCCCAACGCCCCGAGCCCATACAGAAAGCTCCGGCCAATCAAGGTACCCTGCGCCCCCAGCGCGCGTGCCTTGAGCACGTCCTGACCGCTGCGGATGCCACCATCCACCCAGACTTCCATGTCTTTGCCTGCCGCTTCGACCATGCTGGGCAGTGCCTCGATCGAGGAGGGCGCGCCGTCGAGTTGACGGCCTCCGTGGTTACTCACCACCAGCGCATCGGCACCGCTTTGCACCGCCAGTCGTGCATCTTCAGGGTCCATCAGTCCTTTGAGAATCAGCTTGCCGCCCCAGCGCTTTTTGATCCACTCCACATCCCGCCAGTTCAGCGTCGGGTCGAACTGCTCTGCCGTCCATGCCGCCAGCGATGACATGTCTGCCACACCATCGGCATGCCCCACGATATTGCCAAAGCTGCGACGCTGGGTGCCCAGCATGCCCCAGCACCAATGAGGCTTGGTCGCGAGGTTAAGCAGATTTCGCAACGTGGGTTTGGGTGGTGTGGACAGGCCGTTTTTGATGTCCTTGTGGCGCTGACCCAAAATCTGCAAATCCAAGGTCAGCTGCAACGCCGAGCAGTTGGCGGCTTTGGCGCGGTCGATCAAGCGCTCCATGAAAGCTTTGTCGCGCATCACGTACAGCTGGAACCAGAAAGGGTGGTGATCGGTGTGTTCGGCAATGTCTTCCAGCGAGCAGATGCTCATGGTGGACAGCGTGAAGGGAATACCAAACGCCTTGGCCGCCCTGGCCGCCAGAATTTCACCATCAGCATGCTGCATGCCTGTCAGGCCCGTCGGTGCAATGGCTACAGGCATGGCCACATCCTGGCCAAGCATGGTGGTGCGCGTACTGCGCCCCTCCATGTTCACCGCTACACGCTGGCGTAGCTTGATTCTTTGAAATTGCGCTTCGTTTTCCCGATACGTACCTTCGGTGTAGGAGCCGGAATCCACATAGTCATAAAACATGCGCGGTACACGGCGTTGAGCCAGAACGCGCAGGTCTTCGATGCAGGTAATTTTGGTCAGTTCTGCCACAGGCTAGCTTTCACTCATACAGCAACAGCGCATATCGTAGTCCGCCTGAAGTCGCCGGCATCTCCAGCCATTCGACTGACACGCGAAATTGCGCTCCGCCTCAGCGCGCTGACCTTCGGCCATCGCGCAGCACCATGAACACCTGCATCAGAAACGACGCTGCCTGCCCACTGCAGCCATAGCGCTCTCTAGCCCATCTTCCACTTGCCGCCCTCTGCTGTCTGCAGCCGCAGACCGTCATCCTGTGTTCACACCCTTACATGAAGATGCGCGGCGAAAGCTACAAGTAAGTTTACGAAGCAGATTTTTAGCTGGTTTTTTCAGAAATCACAGGGTTCCCCGCATATCTTCTTTCGTCATGGTTTTGCATCGATATGTGAAAAAGTTTTGTAAATTACTATGTTGGTATTACCAATTTAATAACAGAAAACAAGGGAAAACCCCGCCATTCTCCCGAAAGCTCTGCCAGCACAATCGGCGACTCTTATTTTTAATCAAACTATTGGTAATACCAATTACATCAATGCTAGCTGGCTAAGGCCTGGGAATCCGGCTCACAACCCAGTGCTCGCATTGGCTGGAGACATTGCGCATGAATCTTGGACATACGCTTTTAGCCCTCACCCCAATTGCGGTGGTGTTCCTTTTGATGGTGGTGCTTGCACGATCTGCCAAGACCTCCATGAGTGTGGCCTATGTGGTCACTGTTTTGCTGGCACTGTTTGTCTGGCAGGCCCCGGGAGCCGTGGTCGCTGCAGCCTCGGTCAACGGCATCGTGACTGCCATCACCCTGTTGTTCATTGTTTTTGGCGCCGTGCTGTTGCTCAACACACTCAAGGAAAGCGGTGCGCTGCTGGCCATCCGCCAGGGTTTCATGGATGTGTCGCCTGATCGCCGGGTGCAGGTCATCATCGTGGCGTGGTTGTTCGGCTCGCTGATCGAAGGTTCCTCGGGCTTTGGCACGCCATCGGCCGTCGGTGCGCCCCTGCTGCTGGCATTGGGTTTCCCCGCCATGGCCGCAGTCATGTCTGTGCTGGTAATCCAGTCCACCCCTGTGTCCTTCGGCGCTGTGGGCACCCCCATGCTGGTGGGCGTGCGTTCGGGCGTTGACAACAAGGCCGATGTGGCCCAGTTGATCTCGCCCCTGCAACCCATGGAATATCTGCAGCACATCGTCAACGAAGTGGCTCTGATTCATGCCTTGGTGGGTTTTGTCATACCGCTGTTTCTGTGCGGCATGCTCACCCGCTTCTTCGGCGCACGCCAGTCCTTCACGGAAGGCCTGAAGGCATGGAAGTTCGCGTTGTTCGCCGGCTTGGCTTTCACCGTGCCCTACTACCTGATCGCCCGCACTCTCGGCCCCGAGTTCCCCTCCATGGTCGGTGCACTGATCGGCCTGTTCATCGTCATCTCTGCCGCGAAAAAAGGTTTCCTGGTTCCCAAGGAAAACTTTGACTTTCCTCCCCGCGCCAAGTGGGAACAAAAATGGCTGGGCACATTGAGCGATGACAGCGACAGCAAAGGTGTGGTGGCACCCAAGTTCTCGGTGCTGCGTGCCTTTGCACCCTATGTGCTGGTGGTGGCCCTGCTGATCCTCACACGCACCGTGGCTCCGCTCAAGGCTTTCCTGACCGGCCCTCTGACCACGCTGAAAATGTCCAATCTTTTCGGCACCAACATCGCCGCTTCGGCGCAGTTCCTGTACTCGCCAGGCTTCATCTTGATCCTGGTTTCCCTGGCCTGCATCTTCATCTTCAGCATGAAGCAAGGCCAGTACGGCCGTGCCGTGAAGGCCTCGGCCACCACGATGATTGATGCTGCTCCCGCCCTGCTGCTGGCCGTGCCGATGGTGCAAGTGTTCATCAATTCGGCCGCCGCCGATGGCTCCATGCCCAGCATGCCTTTGGTGCTGGCACAAAGCGCTGCCGCAGTGGCTGGCAATGCTTGGCCCAACGTCTCTCCCTGGGTGGGTAGCCTGGGCGCCTTCATTGCCGGCTCCAACACCGTCAGCAACATGATGTTCGCCTACTTCCAGTTCTCCACTGCCCAACAAATTGCGCTGAACCTGGATCAGTCTGCCATCGTGGTAGCACTGCAGGCCGTGGGCGGTGCTGCAGGCAACATGATCTGCGTACACAATGTGGTGGCCGCAGGCGCCGTAGTGGGACTGATGAACCGCGAAGGCGAAGTCATTCGCAAAACCTTGCTGCCCATGGCTTATTACTGTGTGCAGGCAGGTCTGATCGGCCAAGCACTGATCACCGGCAATATGCTGTGGTGGGCCGCTGCTGCCGTATGGCTGGTGGTGGTGCTCCTGGGGCTGTCTGCCGCCAAGGGCAAACCTTTGGCAGGCGCTCACTAAAAAACCGGCTCGGCTTTCTCGATGGGATCAGTCCAGCTGTCACACAGCCATTGCGCGGGAGACCAAACGTGCGAATTTCCGATCGAGTTGCCGAGCAGCTTTATGCGCTGATTCAACAACGCCAGTTGCAGTCCGGCCAGCGTTTGCCGGCCGAGCGGCAGCTGGCCGAAGAACTGGGTGTCTCACGCACAGCCTTGCGTGAGGCCATTCAAAAACTCATCAGCCAGGGCATCGTGGTCAGCCGGGTGGGTGCCGGTAATTTCGTTCAGGCGATGCCCTCTGCCCATACCCACTGGCACGAGCAAGCCATCTCTCCGCTGGTGCCGCTGCTGCGCAACGACCCCCAGTACCGCTATGACGTGCTGGAAACACGCCAGACCCTGGAGGCGGGCACCGCATGGCATGCGGCTATGCGTGCCACGGAGAAAGACAAACTCCACATTCAGCGCCGTTTTGACGAGCTGCTGCATTTCCAGAGCATTCAGGACAGCGAGGCAGCTGCCCAAGCCGATGCACAGTTTCACCTGGCCATTGCCGAAGCCTCACACAATGCGGTCATCGTGCAAATCATGCGCAGCCTGTTTGACCTGATGCTCAGCACCGTGGCAGAAAACCGGCGCGTGATGTTCGTGCACGACAGCTCCAGGGGGCTGGAGCAGCTGACACAGCAGCACTATGAGCTCATGCAGGCCATTCTTGCGGGGGAGCCTGA
>JAEYRT010000152.1 GCA_023435325.1 Pseudomonadota bacterium
GAATGGGCCGACACGCCCGAAGCGCGCCCCCGCCTGTTCACGGCCCGCCATAACGCCTACTTTGCAGCGATTCAGAGCCGCCCCGGCTGCCGCAGCATTACCACCGATACCTGCGTGCCCATCAGCCGCTTGGCCGACTGCCTGCTTGAATCCATGGACGAGGCCAAGGCCAGCGATATTCCCTTCTTCCTGGTTGGCCACGTGGGCGATGGCAACTTCCACTTTGGCTACCTGATCGACCCCAGCAATGACGACGAGCGCCAGCGCGCCGAAGCGCTGAACCACGCGCTGGTGCGCCGTGCGATTGCCATGGAAGGCACCTGCACAGGCGAGCACGGCATCGGCATTCACAAGCAGGACTTTTTGCGCGAGGAATGCGGCGACGGCGCAATTGCCATGATGCGTGCCATCAAGCAGGCGCTGGATCCGCAGAACATTCTGAATCCCGGCAAGATCTTTGCGCTTTAAAAACAGAAGCTGCCAGCGCTTATCCAGCAAGGGTTTTCAGACCGCGTAACCAGGGTTTTCACGGTCTAGTTTGCGCAGCAAGGCCGGCCAGACAAAGCCACCACCCAAGCCGCCGGTCTGCACCTTCATGGATTGCGCCACGCCGTCCACAATCTGCGAGGCAACCGGTATGAGATCACTGCCACCGGCCAGTGCATCGACCTGGATTTTGCAGGCGGCCTCAAAGGTGTACATGGACAAGAAAGCATCGGCAATCGTGCGTCCGCAGGTCAGCAAGCCATGGTTGCGCAACATGAGGAAATTGGCACTGCCCAGGTCGGCCTGCAGCCGCGGCTTCTCGTCGTCACGGAAGGCAACGCCTTCATAGTCGTGATAGGCCAGCGAGGCCAGCACAAAGGTGCTTTGCTGGCTGATGGGCAGCACACCATGCTGCTGCGCGCTGACAGCCACGCCGGCGCGCGTGTGGGTGTGCAACACGCACTGCACATCAGGGCGTACCTCGTGCACGGCGCTGTGAATCACAAAGCCTGCGGGGTTGACGCTGTAGGGCGAGTCCATGAGCTTGTTGCACTGCATGTCCACCTTGACCAGCGAGGACGCTGTGATTTCATCGAACATCAGCCCGTAGGGATTGATGAGAAAGTGGTGTTCCGGCCCCGGCAGACGTGCGCTGATGTGGGTGAAGACCAGATCGCTCCAGCCATATAGCGCCACCAGCCGATAGCAGGCCGCCAAATCAACACGCAGCTGCCATTCTTCGGGGCTGACAGACGCCTTCACGCTCGGCGCGGATACGGATGCATTCATCACGGGATCTCCTTGCATGCACAGCCAATGGAATGCCACAGCATGGGCGATGTGCCGATGGCTGCCAATGGGAGTGACCCGGTTGTTGGACAAACAAAAGGCCGCAGATGCGGCCTTGGCAGACAACGCCCGAAACTCAGGCCACGGCCTGGGTCGCCATGCGTTTTTTGTGCACGCCCACACCGACCGCGCCGGCCGATGCCACGCTGATCGCCATGGCAACCGCCGCACCAAAGAACACGGCATTGGGCATCTGGTGGTCCATCATCCAGCCGAAAATGGGTGCGGCCACCGCAAAGCCCGTATCCAGCCCCGAATACACCGTGCCATAGACGCGGCCCGTGTTGCCTGCAGGCGTTGCACGCTTGATCAGCATGTCGCGCGAAGGGCCTGCCAGACCGTGGCCAAAGCCAGCCATTGACGCCACGACCAGGGCGGCCATGCCCGAAAGCCAGCCCGTTGCCACCAGCGCCAGACACGCCGCGGCCAGTAGCAGGAAAATGGCGATGGTTTTCTCCAGCCGCTGCACGCGTTGCGCCAGAAATCCGCCGCCCACCATGCCCAAGGCACCGCACAGCATGAAGCCGGTGACCACCAGCGCCGTCATGCTCACAGGCAGGTCATAGATCTGATGCAGCGCGGAGCTGGAGAAGTTCTGGATGGCACTCAGGCCCACCGTGCTCCAGAAAAAGAACGAGAAGCACAGCCAGATGGCGGGCAGCTTCAAAAAGTCGAAGGTCCCCGTGCCAGCCCCGGCCCCTCCCGCGTTTTTGGCGGCGGCCTGCTCTTCGGCGTCGAATGCACGGTCATCCAGCCAGCGGCGGTTGAGCACCATGATGGCCAGCACCACCGCGGCAAACAGTGCTCCGCACAAACAGGCCAGACGCCACGAACCGCTCAATGTGGTGATGCCGGCCATGAACACAGGGGCCACAGCCCAGCCAATATTGCCCGAGATGCCGTGCACGGAGAACGCATGGCCAATGTTCTGGCTGGTCACGCGCTTGTTGAGGATGGTGAAATCCACCGGGTGAAAGGGCGCATTGCCCAGGCCGGCAAAAAACGATGCCGCCAGCAGCATGGCGTAGTTCTGCGCGCTGCTGGCAATCAGTCCGGCAATGACAAAGCTGCTGAGCGCGGCAAACATCACGCGCTGGGCGCCCACCTTGTCGACGATGAACCCCGAGAGCATCTGCCCCACGCCGGAGACAATGAAGAACAGAGACACCATCACGCCCAGTTCGGCGTAGCTGGTGCCAAAGTCGGCAATCAGCCACGGGAACAGCGGCGGCAGCAGCAGGTGGAAAAAGTGTGAGGACCCATGGGCCAGGCCCACCAAACCGATGGTGCGCGCATCGCGGCGCTCGGGAGCAGCAAAAGCATTCACAGAAGCAGTCATGCGTCGCATCTTAGGCAGTCCGTTTGCGGCAGGTATGCGATAGTAGGCCAAAAGATATTGCAAAACTGCCAACCCATTGCCATGGCCCTACCTCCGCCCCCGCCTGCCGCTGCACCGGGCAGCAATCCGCATCGCAATGCACGCACGCTGGCGCAGATTCCGCTGCTGGATCCGCTGCTCTACCAGCCCAATGCGCAGCGTCCGGTACGCTCCAAAATGCGCGAACTGGACAAGGACACACTCATCATGCCGCACCGCCATGCGTGGGCGCAGCTGGCCATTTCCACAGGAGGGGTGATCCGCGTCTCACTGCCCGACGCCACCTACCTCGTGCCCCCGCACCGCGCCGTGTGGGTGCCGCCGGGAGTGGAACATGCCGTCACCTTGGTGGAAACAGCCTGTCTGTACACCCTGTATTTTCTGCCAGAAACCCATGGCGGTGGCACGCAGGCGCGCTGGATGCACGATGCAGCCTGGCAGCAGTGCCGCGTGATGGAAGCGTCGGCCCTGTTGCAGGCCCTGGTCGTGGAAATGGACACGTGCAGCGATCAGGCACCGCCCTTGTCTGCGCAGCAACTGGAACGTGAACACCACCTGAGTGCCCTGGTCTGCGATGAAATCCGCCGCGCGCCCGTGATGGAACTGGGGGTGCGTCTGCCGCAGGACAAACGCCTGAAAAACCTGTGCGAAGCCGTACTGGACGACCCTAGGCGCCATGCAACGCTGGAGGAATGGGCGCTGGATACCGGCGCCAGTCTGCGCACCGTGGCCCGCCTGTTTCGCAGCGAACTGGGGTGCACGTTCACGCAATGGCGCCAGCAGGTGGTATTGGCCAAGGCCGTGGCACTGGCCGCACAGCGCCTGCCGATTGCGCACATTGCCGCAGAACTGGGCTACACACCCAGCGCTTTCAGCGCGCTGGTGCGTCGTACCGTGGGCATGACGGCAGCCACCTTCCTGGGCCAGCAAAAAAACGCGCAAGAAGCGCTGTAGCCCTTCGTCGTGCTATCGGTGATGCCGGGGTGTGCCGCCTGGGCGGCCCCTGCGTGGATACAGGCTCTGCCCCTTGACCACCATGCCCTGCGGCGCGGGAGGCAACATGCCGGCCACTTCATCGGCCTGCACTTGCTCATGATCGACTTCGGCCAGCGGCGCACGGTAGGCATAGACCGTATGGCCATCGCCCAGCTGCTCGGTATAGGTGGGCAGCACATCCGGCACGGCAAAATCCAGGCTGACCAGCCAGGAGCCGGCCCGCATTTCCCCCATGGATTTGACTGCCGCCCGGCTCATGCTTTCCGGGCGCTGGAACAGATAGACCAGCGCATAGTTCGACCAATCACTGGCCCACAGATCACCGCGACGCACCCGGGCCCAGGGGCAACGCAGGCTGCTGACCCAGCGCAAGGGCCAACTCCATTCCACCCCATGCACCTGGGCCTGTGGCCAGGCACGGTGCAGCGCCTGCAAACCATCGCCCATGCCGCATCCGGCATCCAGCACCTGCGCGCCTTGCGGCAACGCAATTTGCTGTGCCAAGCCATCCAGCGCACCGTGCGGCGTCGGGAACACGGGGGCATCGCGCCAGGCATTCAAGGGATAGACCAGCAGCAGCAAACCCAGAGGCAGCAACCAGCCCCAAGCAGGGATGTGCCCGGCTGCCAGCACCAGCCAAGACAGCGGAAAGCCCAGGGCAATCATGCAGCGTCGCCACCAGCTGGCACCCATCAGACTAGCAGCAGCACCCAGCGCACACGCCAGCACAACGGCAGCCCACCAAGGCAATGTACGGCTGGCTAAAACAAACACGGCCCAGGACGCAGCCCAGGTCAGCAAAGCGGGCAGCGGCCAGGGCAGCGTACGAGTCATGGCGGCCCCGGCGCTTAGCCGCGCAGTTTCTCGATCAAACCGTTGAGTTCATCGAGCGATCCAAACTGAATGGCCAGCTCCCCCATGGCGTGAACCTTGCCATGGCGCTTGACCTGCTTTTTCACCCGCACTTCCACCTGCGCCATCAGCAGATCGGACAGTTCTTCTTCCACACGCTGCACATCGCGCGATTTTGGGGTTTTTCTGGCTTTGACTGCGGTCGTGCCATCGTGGCCCTCGGCTATTTTCTTGACCAGACTTTCTGCTTCACGCACCGAAAGCTTCCTGGCAGCAATCTGGTTGGCAGCGGTGATCTGTTCGGCCTTTTCCAGCGCCAGCAGGGCGCGTGCGTGGCCCATATCGATGTCACCGGCCATGAGCATGGTCTGCACAGGTTCGGTCAGGTTCAGCAGGCGCAGCAGGTTGGTGGCAGCCGAACGCGAACGCCCCACGGATTGGGCCGCCTGCTCGTGGGTGTAGTTGAACTCCCTGACCAGACGCGCCAGCCCCTGCGCCTCTTCGAGCGGGTTCAGGTCTTCACGCTGGATGTTCTCGATCAGCGCCATGGCGGCTGCCGCTTCATCGGGAACCTCACGCACCAGCACAGGCACGGTGTCCAGGCCTGCCAGCCTGGAAGCGCGAAAACGCCGCTCACCCGCAATGATTTCGTACTTGCCAGCGTGCTCGCCCTGCAGCAGTTTGCGCACCAGAATCGGCTGCATGATGCCCTGCGCCTTGATGCTTTCGGCCAACTCGTACAACGCGCCCTCATCCATGCGCGTGCGGGGCTGGTACTGACCGGCCACCATCTCGCTCAGCGGCAGGGTGCTGGGCACATCTGACGCCGTGGTTGGGGCAGGCGCTGCGTCCACTTTGGGGCCGAGCAAAGCCTCCAGCCCACGTCCCAAGCCCTTGGGTTTCTTGGTTGCCATGCGTACTCCTTAATTCTTGAGCCAGCGTTGCAGCAAGGCATGACCGGCTTCCCAGTCCCCCAGCCCGCTGGCAGTGTTGATATGGCCTACTTGGCCGGCATCGACCAGCTCCGAGCCCCAGGCCTGGGCAAATGTCTGCACACGCGACCAGCTGCAATAAGGATCATTGCGACTGCCAACCAGCACACTGGGAAAAGGCAGCCGCTCCAGTTTGACGGGCGTCCAGCCAGGCACGACGGTACGCAGCTGCGCATGCTCGGGGTCACCCGGTGCCACCAGCAGAGCGGCCCTGATCCTGGTCCTGGCCAGCGGGGAATGCGCTGCCCACCATGCCGTCAAAATGCAGCCCAGGCTGTGCGCCACCAGCATCACCTCGCGATCACTGTCCAGCACGGCTTCCTGCAGCTGGATGGACCAGTCCCCACGCAACGGACGCATCCAGTCGTGCTGCTGCACCCGCGTGTAGCCAAAACGGGCTTCCCAGCGGCTTTGCCAATGACCGGCATCGGAGTTTTGCCAGCCGGGCAGCAGCAGTACACGAGGGGATGAAGGGGTGCTCATACTTCTTTATCCATAGCAACCGATGCTCCGCAGATCAGCCTTGGCGGCCCATCTGCCCTGCATCACATTGTCTTGATGCGCTGGACCATTTCCTTGGCAAATTCCACAAAGGCCTTGCTGCCCTTGGCTGCGGGGTCAAACACCACACCCGGGACGCCGTAGCTGGGTGCTTCGGCCAAACGCACGTTGCGCGGAATGACGGTGTCGAACACCTTGTCGCCAAAATGGTCCTTGAGCTGTTCGCTGACCTGCTGCTGCAGTGTGGTGCGAGGGTCAAACATGACACGCAGCAGCCCGATGATCTGCAGATCCTGGTTCATGTTCGCATGCACCTGCTTGATGGTGTTGACCAGATCAGTCAGACCTTCCAGCGCAAAGTACTCGCACTGCATGGGCACGATCACACCATGTGCGGCACACAGGCCATTGAGCGTGAGCATGGAAAGGCTGGGCGGGCAATCGACCAGCACGAAGTCGAAGTCCTGGTCTGCGGTCTGGATGGCAGACTTCAGGCGCTCATTGCGGCGCTCCAGCGTCACCAGTTCAATCTCGGCACCGCTGAGTTCGCGGTTTGACCCCAGCACGTGGTAGCCGCATTTCTCAGACAGCACAGCCGCTTCCTTGATGGTGGCCGATTCCAGCAGCACGTCGTACACACTCAGCTCCAGCGCCCGCTTGTCCACGCCAGAGCCCATGGTGGCATTGCCCTGCGGGTCCAGGTCCACCAGCAGCACCCGTTGGCCCACTTTGGCCAAACCTGCTGCCAGATTCACTGCTGTTGTTGTTTTGCCGACGCCACCCTTTTGGTTGGCGATACAGAAAATTTTGGCCATGAGAAATCGCTGGTGGAAGGTGCAAACGCACCAGATACATACACAGGCGCCATGCCGCAACGGGTTGCTGCACAACGAAAAAAGGCCAGGCTGAAGCGCCCTGGCCTTTCAATGCGGACGCTGCAATCGCCCTGTTATTGTCTGTTGCCCGCCCCGCACTGAAAACCGAGTCTCGCAAAAAAGAAGCTTCACGATAACCAGAGTTTATGCGAGGGCGCCGCAGCATGCATGCTCAAAGTGTGTCTGCGACGGGTTTCGCCCACACAATGCAACGCTCGGCATCCAGACCAGGAACCTGCAATGGTTCCACGTGGAACACCTCCACGTTCTTGCCCAGCGCGTCGATTTCTTCCTGAGGGTGCTTGCCCTTCATGGCAAACCAGATGCCGTTATCGGCGATAGCGGCACGCGACCAGGTCGTGAAGTCAATCAGCGAGGCAAACGCCCGGCAACTCACGATCTCATAGGGCCCCTTCAAGCTTTCCACCCGTGCATGAATTCCCTTGAGGTTGGGCAGTTTCAGCGCCACGGCCACTTGCTGCAGGAAAGCAGCCTTCTTGCCCACGGCATCCACGCAGTGGATATCGACCTCCGGACAGCACACGGCAAACACCACACCAGGCAAGCCGCCACCGGACCCAACATCCAGCTGAGCCGTGCGTTCTCCGGGCGCCTTGCCCAGCGACGCCACATGGCGTTGCAATGCAGGCACGGCAGCCAGGCTGTCGAGCATGTGCAACGACATCATTTCTTGCGGGTCACGCACCGAGGTCAGGTTGTAGACCTTGTTCCACTTTTGCAGCAAATCCAGAAAGCCCATCAGCTTGTCGATCTGCTCCACACCCAGGAGCAGGCCCAGGTTGGCCGCCCCCTGCTCCAGCTGTCCACGCAAATTGCTCATTGCGCAGCCTCCTTGGACGATGCAGCAAAACCCTTGAAGCCCCCTTTTTTCAGGTGAATCATCAACAGTGACACGGCAGCGGGCGTCACACCCGAAATACGGGATGCCTGGCCCAGGGTTTCAGGCCGGTGTTTTTGCAGTTTTTGGCGTACTTCAAACGACAGGGCCGCAACCTGCATGTAGTCCATATCGGCAGGCAGCTTCAAGGTTTCATAGTGCGCAGCACGTTCCACTTCGTCCTTCTGGCGATCGATGTAGCCGGAGTACTTGGCAGCAATCTCGACCTGTTCCACCACGCCTGCGTGCAGCTCCCCCAATGTTTCACGTGAAACGATGGGGGACTGGTATTTGCCTTCATTCATTCCAACCAGCGTGGTGTAGTCCACGCCAGGGCGTCTGAGCAGATCAAACAGGTTGTATTCGCGCTCGATATTCTTGCCCAGCACACGTTCCGCTTCTGCAGCGGGCAGGCTGCGTGGATTGACCCATGTGGATTTCAGGCGCTCTGTTTCACGTGAAACAGCATCGCGCTTGCGGTTGAACATGTCCCATTGCTCTTCGCCCACCACGCCGAGCTTGCGGCCGATTTCGGTTAAGCGCATGTCGGCATTGTCTTCTCGCAGTTGCAGACGGAACTCAGCGCGGCTGGTGAACATGCGGTAAGGCTCGGTTACACCCTTGGTGATGAGGTCATCCACCAGCACTCCCAGATAGGCTTCGTCACGTCTGGGCGTCCAGGCGTCCAGGCCGCGCGCCTGCAGTCCCGCATTGAGTCCAGCAAACAGGCCTTGCGCAGCAGCCTCTTCATAGCCTGTGGTGCCATTGATCTGCCCTGCAAAGAACAGGCCCTGAATCTGGCGCGTCTCGAAGCTGGACTTGAGCGAACGAGGATCGAAGTAGTCGTATTCGATCGCATAACCCGGACGCAGGATATGGGCGTTCTCCAGGCCCTTCATGCTGCGCACCAGAGCCAGCTGGATATCGAAAGGCAGGCTGGTGGAAATGCCGTTGGGATAGAACTCGTTGGTGGTCAGGCCCTCAGGCTCCAGAAAGATCTGGTGGCTGTCCTTGTCGGCGAAACGATTGATCTTGTCTTCCACGCTGGGGCAATAGCGTGGTCCCACACCTTCGATCTTGCCTGTGAACATGGGGCTGCGATCAAAGCCGCTGCGGATGATTTCGTGCGTGCGCTCATTGGTGTGCGTGATCCAGCAAGGCATTTGTTCCGGGTGCATGGAAGCATGACCACGGAAACTGAATACAGGAACATGCCCCTCGTTGGGGCCACCGGGCATGCCGTCACCGGGCTGCACATCGCACCGGGAAAAATCGATGGTGCGGCCATCGATGCGAGGTGGTGTGCCCGTCTTCAGGCGTCCCTGTGGCAGCTTGAGCTCTTTCAGGCGCGCGGACAGGGACACAGCGGGAGGGTCACCCGCACGTCCGGCGGCGTAGTTGTCCAGACCCACGTGAATCTTGCCATCCAGGAAAGTCCCTGCCGTCAGCACCACGGTCTTGCTGCGGAACTTCAGGCCGATCTGCGTGACCGCACCCACCACGCGGTCACCCTCGACCATCAGGTCATCGACCGCCTGTTGGAACAGCCACAGATTGGGCTGGTTTTCCAGCATTTCGCGGATGGCCGCCTTGTACAGGATGCGGTCTGCCTGGGCCCGCGTGGCACGCACGGCAGGCCCCTTGGAGCTGTTCAGGATGCGAAACTGAATACCCCCCTTGTCCGTGGCCAGCGCCATCGCGCCGCCCATGGCGTCCACTTCCTTGACCAGATGGCCCTTGCCAATACCGCCGATCGACGGGTTGCATGACATCTGGCCCAGCGTCTCGATATTGTGGGTCAACAGCAAAGTTGCGCAGCCCATGCGGGCTGCAGCCAGCGCCGCTTCGGTGCCAGCGTGACCGCCACCGACGACGATCACATCAAATTCTTGGGGGTACAGCATGTTCTTACTCCGTCGCAGGCGGCGAATGCCCTGCGCCCAACGCAACTGGATGCTGCGCGGTTCAATAGCAAGCCCGCGCAGCACAAAGACTTTCCGGCGCAGGCAAAACCCTGAATTTTCCCACCCTTTGCCCAACTTGTCTTTGGCCCTGCTGCCCATACGTTCAAGTCCGCCCTTGCAAGGGCTTGGCACAGGAGGCGTAGCATGCACAGCTGCCCCTGCTTGTGAAGCGGCAGTGGGCAAGAAAGGACAGGAAAAACCATGAAGCTTTATTACAGCCCCGGCGCTTGTTCGCTGTCACCTCACATCGTGGCGCTGGAAGCCGGCCTTGCCTGCGAAATCGTTCGCGCCAGCACCAAGACGCACCAACTCGACGACGGCAGCGATTACTACCGCATCAACCCGCTGGGCTATGTTCCCTTTCTGGTCCTGGACGACGGTCAGACCTTGCGCGAAGGCCCGGTGATCGTGCAGTACCTGGCTGACCAAGTGCCAGAGAAACAATTGATTCCTGCTGTTGGCAGCATGGAGCGCTACCGCGTACTGGAGTGGCTGAACTTCATCGGCACCGAGTTGCACAAGAGCTTTGGCCCACTGTTCAAGCCCAGCACGCCCGAAGATTACAAACCCGTGTTGCGCAAGGACCTGCGCAGTCGTTTTGAATGGGTGGAGCAGCAGCTGGTGGGCAAGACCTATCTGATGGGCGAGCAGTTCACCGTGGCCGATGCCTATCTGTTCACGGTCAGCAACTGGGCCCAGTATGTGGGCCTGGAACTGACCGATCTGCCCAGCTTGCAAGCATATCTGGGCCGTGTGGCCGGGCGCCCTGCCGTCCAGGCAGCCCTGCGCGCGGAAGGATTGCTCAAGGGCTGAGGCAGCTGCACCCGTGCCTGCAGCATGCAAAAGGGCTTCCTTGCGGAAGCCCTTTTCATTGGCAGATGATGTCTAAAAACGTAGTGGCTATCGCTTTATTCATCAGCCTTTCAAATAGAAAACAAACTGAAATCGGCTTGAGTCAAGCGTCAGTTGCTCCTATTTTCAAGACAACAAAGCAGGCTGACTGGCGCGCAAAGCGGGCTGGGCCTGCCCCTGGGGCAAGGCCTGCACGGTGGACGCATGGGTTTCCGAAGCAAGCTGCTGCTCCAGCTTGAACTGCTGCACCACCGCAGCCAGGCGCGCAGCCTGGTCGTTGAGCGACTCGGCGGCAGCTGCAGACTCTTCCACAAGGGCTGCGTTTTGCTGCGTCATGCGGTCGATATCGCCCACGGCCTGGTTGACCTGCGAAATGCCACCGGACTGCTCGTTCGTGGCCGCAGTGATCTCGCCAATGATGTCGCCCACGCGCTGAATGCTTCCCATGATCTCCTGCATGGTCTTGCCCGCCGTTTCCACATGCTTGACGCCGCCATCGACCGCGTTCACGCTGCTTTGAATCAGGCGCTTGATATCGCTGGCAGCTTCCGCGCTGCGGCGAGCCAGCAGGCGCACTTCACCGGCCACGACCGCAAAACCACGGCCTTGCTCTCCGGCGCGCGCTGCTTCTACGGCAGCGTTGAGCGCCAGGATATTGGTCTGGAAGGCAATGGAATCGATCAAGCCAATGATGTCGCCGATCTTGCGGCTGGAGGACGAGATCTCGTGCATGCTATCCACGGCCTGTGCCACCACCGATCCGCCCTGAGAGGCAGTCTGTGAAGCAGACGCTGCCAGCTGGTTGGCCATTTGTGCGGACGATGCCGTTTGCTGCACCGTGGCCGTGAGCTGCATGAGCGAGGCCACGGTTTGCTGCAAATTGCTGGCTGTCTGCTCCGTGCGGGCCGACAGGTCCCCATTGCCCACGGCAATTTCCTGGCTGGCCGTCGCAATATTGCCGCTGGCATCACGCACACGGCCCACCATGCTGTTGAGGTTGTCCTGCATGGTCTTGAGGGCGTGCTGCAGATCTGCCACTTCGTCCTTGCCCACCACGTGCAGCTGTTCGGTCAAATCGCCCTTGGCAATCGCATCGGCCAGTCGCTTGGCATCCTGCAGGGGGCGGCAGATTGACAGCATGTTCAGCAGTGTCAGTGGCGCCACCACCAGCACCGTGAGCGCCAGCGCAGCAATGAACAGCCACTGCGTTTCCGCTGCCACGGTGGCACCACGCGCCTGGGCCTCCTGGGCCTGGGCCTGCAGCAGCCCCACCAGGGCATGCAGCTGTTTTTCTGCGTTCACAAACTCTTCGCTGGCACCACGGCTCACACGCTGTGCCACCGTGGCAGTGTCATAACCATTGGCCAGCAGCTGGCGGGCAACCGGCGTAAACAATTCCTGGTAACGCTCCAGGTGCTGCAACAGCCCTTGCACCACTTCCGTGTCTTTTTCAGGTGCCCCTTGGTTGAAGGTCTCGCCGGCTTTCTTGACGTTCTGGATGCTTTCCAGCCACGCGGCATGTGTTTTTTTCAGCTGCTCCGGTTGCTCATACTGGATGAGCATGTCCTTTTCCAGAATCCGCACCTGCGCCAAGCCGTTCTGAATCTCGGACACCATGCCAGCCTGTCGGAAGGGGCCACTCAAGAAAGTCTGATTCAGGTCATACACGCGAAACATGCCAAACATGCCAGCGCCGCCCAGGGCCCCTAGTAACACCAATACAACAGCAATGGCACCCAACATGCGTACTTTGATCGTAAATATACGCATTACCGCGAACAGATCCATGATCTGAGCTCCTCTCTATGGCTCCACACCTACAAGGTAGTCGGCCCAGCATTGCTGCCGAGCAATAGCGTGCTGTCTGTCTGCGGTCTGTAAACCAGCAAAACAAATAGACACAATCTTGGAAGTTTGCCAGACATGGCCCGAACATTGATTTAAAGAAAACCCGTTCTTAGGGCTACTTCAATCCCTAAGAAAGCTTTTCTTTTCATGTCAGCTTCATGTTTCACGTGAATCCATGCCGCTCACCCCCACACCCAACTTGGCCTACAGTTCCCCATGTTCCCACCACCATTTATTTTTTGATTGGAGATTTCCATGGAACACGTATTTCAAGTGCAAGGCATGACCTGTGGCCACTGCGAGCGCGCCGTTCAAAATGCAATTGCGCAAGTGGACACCAATGCTCAGACCAGCATTGATCGTGCCAGCGGCAAGGTCGTGGTGCAAAGCGAAAGCAGCCGTGAAAGCCTGGCACAGGCCATCCAGGAAGAAGGCTACACCGTGGCATAAGACCACCAGCCGCGGCGTTGCACACATAACGCCGCACCCGTCAAGTGTCGCCTGCACGCTTGGCGGGCGCCTGCTGCAAACGCACAATCGTTCATAACCATGCCTTTACAACGATTGGAGACACAGCATGAGCACCCGTGAGATTTATGTTGTCAGCGCTGCCCGCACCGCCATTGGCACCTTTGGCGGCAGCCTCAAAGACGTTCCCAACACCCAGCTGGCCACCACCGCCGTCAAGGCGGCCATCGAGCGCGCCGGCATTGCGCCTGATGCCGTAGGCCATGTGGTCATGGGCAATGTGATTCCCACGGACACCAAGGACGCCTATCTCTCGCGTGTGGCAGCCATTGATGCGGGCTGCCCCATCGAAACCCCTGCCTTCAACGTCAACCGCCTGTGCGGTTCGGGTCTGCAGGCCATCGTGTCAGCAGCCCAGGCGATTGCGTTGGGCGATTGCGATGTGGCGGTGGCTGGCGGCTCCGAGTCCATGAGCCGTGGTCCTTATTTCGACACGGCCTCGCGCTGGGGCGCACGCATGGGAGATGCCAAGAGCATTGATTACATGCTGGGCATCCTGCATGACCCCTGGCAGAAAATGCACATGGGCATCACCGCTGAAAACGTGGCCGAGCGCTATCGGATCAGCCGCACAATGCAGGACGAATTGGCCGCAGCCAGCCAGGCCCGCGCAACCGCGGCCATTGCAGCCGGTTACTTCAAGGAACAGATCGTGCCGGTGGAAATTGCCACCCGCAAAGGCACCATCATTTTCGATACCGACGAACACGTGCGTGGTGCCACCACGGTCGAGGTGCTCGCAGGCATGAAGCCAGCCTTCAAAAAGGACGGTGGCACGGTGACGGCCGGGAACGCTTCGGGCATCAATGATGGTGCCGCTGCCGTGACCCTGGTGGCCGGCGAACGCGCAGGCGCATTGGGCGTGAAACCCCTGGCCCGCTTGGTCGGCTATGCCCACGCCGGTGTGGACCCTGCCTATATGGGCATCGGCCCGGTGCCAGCCACGCAGAAAGTGCTGGCGCGTACCGGCATCAAGCTTGAGGACATCGATGTGATCGAGGCCAACGAGGCCTTCGCCGCACAGGCCTGTGCCGTGATTCAGGAGCTGGGCCTGGACCCTGCCAAGGTCAACCCCAATGGGTCCGGCATTTCGCTGGGCCATCCCGTGGGTGCCACGGGTGCCATCATCACCACCAAAGCCATTTACGAACTGCATCGCACAGGCGGCCGCTACGCTCTGGTGACCATGTGCATCGGCGGCGGTCAGGGCATTGCTGCGATTTTCGAGCGCGTCTGACACCTGCGTTTCTGACATGTTGCAAGGGCTGGCAGTCACGAGGCTGCCAGCCCTTTTTGCTTAGTGCATGAAGCCCGTTCCTGCATGGCCCATCACTGAAACCATGGGTTAGGTCTGCTGGTGCGTGGCCTGCTCCGATGCACACCCGCCTTCAGAACAAACTGATCTGTGCCACCGCCTCAGGGGTCTTGTTTTTGTCAGCGACTGCGGCGCCAGAAGGTTGGCGAGCCGAGGATTTTTGTTGGGCTGGCAAACGAGGCTGCGGGCACGGGTTCTCTGTTTGCCCCGGCACAGACGGGGGTGCTGACAAGTCGGACGCTTCGCTGGCCAATGGTTCGGTTTTCATGGGCGGAGCGGACACGGCAACCTGGGCCTGGCGTGGTCTGGCAGCCAGTACGACATGAGGGGCGGCATTCCCAGGCTGCAGACCCCGTACCAAGGTGGCGATCAAGAGCTGCCATTGGCTTTTGGGCAGACTCAGTACCGCGCCTTCCAGCGCACGCAGCAGCATGGGGGCCGCACCTGCAGGTACGTGGGCCGCCAGGCATTGTTCCAAAGCCTTGCGCTGTTGCTGCAAAGGCTTGCGCAGCGCCTCTGCCAGCGTGTACTCATCCACGCGCACCATGCACCAGCCAAAGTCGCTCTCCAGCACCCGCGCATAGGCCCTGAGCGCCGCCTCCAATGCATTGTTCAGGTTGGGCAGCGCTTTTTGTACCTCGCTGTGAGCCTGCTCCCAGCCGCGCAATGCACAGGCCTGCACAAGGGAAGATTTGCTGTTGACGTAGTAATACAGCGTGGGCTTGGTAATACCCAGTTGCCTTGCCATTTGATCCAGTGCAGCCACTGCAAAGCCTTGTTGCCTGAACAGGCCAGCCGCCGTGGCCAGCAGGGCTTCGCGTTTGTTGCGTCGCTGAGTCGCGCGTTGGGAGGCCGAGCCCCAGGGGGAGGACACTTCTGGTGAAGCAGTTGCCAAAGCAGGTCCGGGCAACGAAGAATGAGCAGTCAAAACTTAAAACCAATAGCAAGCACTCACGCCATTGTAGGTTTTGCAGCATTTCCTTGCCCTGCTTGCCAAGCAAGGGGCGGAGCACAGCTTGAAACGCCAGAGACGTCTGTGCCCCTCCTATGCCCCATTCAGCGGCTGTCAAAAAGGGGCGTCATCCAAAGCGGTGGCGGCCTGCGCTGCTTCAGCACTTTCCTTTGCGTGCGTTTCGCTACGCGCAGGCTGGCCAATTTCGGTACGGCCTTCACCGCCCAGCGCTTCGATCAGGTCGGGGATCAGTCTGGACAGCTCTCCGGTGGCAATGGCCACATCGGTATCAAAGCCCCCCTCATCCCCGGCCTGGTCCAGCACCGTATCGGTAAAACCGATCTTTTTGAGCTGCAGGCTGTCCGTGAGCACAAAGCTCACGCGGTCGTCCCAGGTCATGGCCAGTTTGGTCGGCAATTTACCGTGCTCTACGTGCTGTTTCACCTCATCGATATCCAGCGGGTGGCGCGCATAACGCACCACGGCCTTGGATTCGTCCGCAGCCTTGAGTTCGCACTCGCGGTCAATGCTGAACCCGACAGGCGCCTCCTGCGTCAGCAGCCAGTGCGCCATCGCAGCCTGTGCACTGGTCTGCGTATCCAGCAGCGCCACACCAAAGCCCTTGAGGCTCTCCACCAGCAGCGTCACGACTTCATCCGCCTTGCCTTGCGCTCCGGTGTCCAGCACCAGGAATTTGGCTTGTGGATCGATCCATACCCACATGCTGGACTGCTTGGTAAAGGCCATGGGCAGCAAGTCGAGCTTGGCCTCGTCCTTGAGATCACGCTTTTCTTTTTTCCCTGGCTTGCGGCCAAATTCTTTTTCTATCGCATCGGCCTTTTCCTGCACTTTGCGATTGAGCACGCTGGCGGGCAGCATTTTGGATTCACTCATGAAGCGCAGCATCCATTGGCCACCAACGCTTTCAGCCAGCAGACCATGCGCCTCACCGCGCGGTGGCACCCAGCCTGCGGACTTTTCCTGGGTTGCGCCACAAGCCATGAACGGCGTGGTTTGCAGTGCCTCTTCCAATTGCTCCAGCGAGCCCTCCCATTGCGCCGCAATGCGGTACACGATCATGTTCTTGAACACGCAGCCACCTTTTCCTTCTTCAACTTCAGCGCATGCGGGCACCCGCCAAGTGCCATGCATGCATATCAATTCATGAGCTGTCCACGCTTGCCACATCTGCTTCAGACGGGGAAAACACTCTCCATCCTTTCCAGATTGCAGCGCACAGCTTTGTATTACTTTACACAGCAGCAGCAAAGCCTCACGAACGGCTTACAAACAGCCTTCAAACTTGCCCCCATGGACACAGCAATCGCTGGTCTTTTTCTTCCCACCATAGAAAGGAACTTGTGATGCAACGCTTCCAACGTACATGTGCTGCCCTGATTGCTGCTGCCGGCTTGCTGGGTGCCGCCACCTTCAGCGCTCAGGCCCAAACACCTGCCCCCCAAACCACACACAGCGCGCCTGCTGCGGCAGCGAAGGCACCCGGTGCCCAAAAGGTGAACTTTGCCCAACGCCACGCTGAGCGCATGGAGCACCTGAAAACGGTTTTGCAGATCCAGCCCAACCAGCAGGCCGACTGGGAAAAATATGTGCAGGCCATCACCCCAGAAAAGCGGACCAAGCCAGCAGGCCAGCAGCGCCCTGACCTGCGCAAGCTGACCACGCCCGAGCGTCTGGATCTGGCCCAAAAACTGCGCCAAGAGCGCTCCGCCAAAGCGGAGCAGCGCGAGCAAGCCACACGCAGCTTCTACGCCAGCCTGAACCCTAGTCAGCAAAAGGCATTTGACGCCATTGCCACCGAGCGCCACGGCAAGCGCAGCATGCACAAAGCTGGACATGGCAAGCGTTTCGGGGGCCATCACCATGGCTCTCACCGCGGCCACGGCCCCGCCGCTTGACGCCGTATCAGCTCTTTACCTTGACATAAGCAGGCTTCGGCCTGCTTTTTTTGTTTTTATCGAGCAACGAAAAAAGCTTTTCACGTTTGCGAGTTGCACTTCCATCTTTTTGCGCTTCTGTCCTGGGACGTTTGCCTGCAGCTTTGGCACAAGCGTGGAGCTCTCTTTCGTGGCACATGCCAGATGTCATGCGTGAGGGAGCATGTACGGAACAAGGCCCTTTGGTTACATAGAAAACAACAATAAAAACAAATACATAAGCAAGAAAAAACGTGATTTGGTAACTACGGGTTTACCCTGTAATTAAGTTACAGCGGTTGCTTGCTCTTTTTTTTGTAACGAAGTTACGTGGTGACAGGCGCTTCATCCTCCCATTTGTTCCAACCGAAATTTGTGTGGATAACCTTGGGCAAAGAAAAAGAGCAACTGCTCTCTTATCCACAGCAGTTCTCCATCTCTTTTACTTGTACCCAAATGCATGACCATCCATCCCTGTCTTCAGGAACAGACTTTAGGATCATCTAAGTTTTTGATATATATATTATTTTTTAACTTATCCACAAAAAACCATAGGCCTTACTATTACTACTAATTAAAAATAGAAAACATAAGGAATAACAACCACGCGAAAAAATTCGCGTAAATGGACCCCATTTATTTCCAGGTGTCCGTGTTTTCCGCTCGTTTTTTCTTCCAGCCAAGAACAGTGCTGTACACAAGTACAGCTTTCCTTGGAAAGAAAACGGTTTTTCATGTTATCCACATCGAAATTTGTAGCAAAAAAGCTTTATTTTTTGTTGGTTGAAAGCTTTTAACTCAGTTACATCAGAGTGCATATGCACCTGTGGATAGAAGATGGTGGAAATTTGAGATATCCACAAAAATTCAAAAATTTTGGAAGTTATTCCTGCACGCAGGACAGCAGCACCAGGGCATGACCCACATATTTACGTGCTTAGCAAGTACTTGATATCAGTGCCCAAAGCGAAGTTGTCCACAGCCGGAGCGCATGCTTACTATTACCTACTATCTTTATAAAAAATAAAAAAGAACAACTTCCATAGAACAGGTACAACTGTCTGTCAGACCTTGAAAAGCATGCGTCAATGAACAGTGCATGGAGCGCATTGGCCTTGAACCCGTGCCATCATGGGAGAGCCCTGAAAAGTTCCTTCCAATGCAAAGTTGTTCTTTGCCTCTTTGTTATTCACAGGAAGTTATCAACAGCAGTGCATAGCAGTGCTCGGCGCATAGGAAGGCCGTATGCGCATTCATTCAAAAAAATTCAATGAACTACCAAGTGCTTCTCAGCATCTGCATCGGATCAGGTTCAAAGCTTGGAAAATAACTTTTCAAACGTTTCAAACACAGATGCAGACAGCATCAGTGCTGCCTGCTATCAATTCAGAAAACTTTGATCAGTTGTTCCAAGAGCGCCATACGTCTTCTTGCCCAGGGGCTGCGTCGGGGATAGGCACTGCCATCGGCTTATGGCATCAGCTTGTAGGCGATGACGTAGTCACCGATCTGGGTGCCGATGGAGCCATGGCCCCCGGCGACAAGCAACACCATTTGCTCTCCCTGACTGTTCAAATAGCTCATGGGCGTAGCCTGTCCGCCTGCAGGCAACCGAACATCCCAGAGCACCTCGCCCGTGGCCACGTCATAGGCGCGGAAGTTGTTGTCCACAGCGGCACCCAGAAATGCCAAGCCTGAAGCCGTCATCAGTGGGCCACCAATGCCGGGGACGCCGATCTTGATGGGCACCGGAATGGGTGAGAGGTCACGGATGGTGCCATTGCGGTACTGGTAGACCAGCTGGCCAGTACGCAGGTCGGCCGCAGCGACTGTGCCCCAGGGTGGGGTTTGGCAAGGCACGCCCAGTGGGGAGAGAAAGGGATGCATCTTTACGGCATAGGCTGCACCTTCATTGGCGTTGATTCCTTGCTCACCTAGATTCATTGTGGTGTCGCTCTTGAGCGATTCTCGAGGAATCAGGGTCGACACAAAGGCCAGATAGGTGGGCATTCCAAACATGATCTGGCGCTGTGGATCCACAGCCACCGAACCCCAGTTGAAGGTTCCGAAGTTGCCAGGGTAGACGATGGTGCCTTGCAGCGAAGGAGCGGTATACCGGCCTTCATAGCGCAGCTGTTTGAACTGAATGCGGCAAATCATCTGATCAATGAGACTGGCACCCCACATGTCTTTTTCGGTCAATGCTGGGGGCTCAAAACTCAGGGCTGAAACCGGCTGCGTGGCCACCGTATGCTCGCCAGGAACATCGGTGCCCTGGGGAGCGGGGCGCTGCTTCACGGCGTGGATGGGCGTGCCATCGCGGCGGTCCAGCACATAGACATCTCCCTGCTTGGTGGGCAACACCACAGCAGGTGTGCGGCCCTGGGGCAGATCCAGATCCAGCAGCGCAGGTTGGGCAGGCAGGTCCATGTCCCACAGGTCGTGACGCACCGTTTGGAAGTGCCAGCGCAGTTTGCCGGTCTCCAGATCCAATGCCACCAGAGCTGCGGTGTACTTTTCCTCATACTCATTGCGATACTGGCCCAACTGATCAGGCACGCGATTGCCTAATGGCACATAGACCAGGCCCAGTTCCTTATCAGCCGAGAAAATGGTCCAGCTGTTGGGTGAAGAGGCCTTGTACACCTGTCCAGGATTGGCCGGATCGAAGGGCTCGGTGGCATCAGGATTGCCGGCATCCCAATTCCAGCGCAATTGACCCGTGTGCACGTCATAGGCTCGGATCACCCCTGAAGGAGAGTCCACGGCATAGTTGTCGTTTACCGAGGCCCCAATGATCAGTGTTTCATCCACGATCACAGGAGGCGATGTCGGGTTCAGGAAACCCGGTTGCTGGTGAGGCATGTTGTGCATCAGATCGATGGCGCCTTGTTCACCAAAATCTTCACACACAGTTCCAGTGCTTGCATCCAAGGCAAACAACTTGGCGTTGGAAGAAGGCAGGAAGATACGGTTCTGGCAATGTGCGACCTGTTGGCCATCCGTGGCCTGCTGGCCTGCGATTGCAGGCATTGCTGCTGCAGAAGTTGAATCCTTGCCCCGGTAGAAGGCAACGCCACGGCAGGTTTGGTGCTGGCGGTTGGATTCCAGACCGGCCTGGGGATCAAAGCGCCATTGTTCAGCGCCCGTGTCGGCGTTCAGGGCAATGGCCAGACTATGGGGTGTGCACAGGTACAAGGTGTTGCCGATCTTGAGAGGGGTCGCCTGAAAGGTGGTTTCATTCACATCTCCCGGGCCCTTCATGTCACCCGTCTGGATTTGCCAGGCGACGCCAAGCCTGTGCACATTGTCAGGCGTGATCTGGTCCAGCTGCGAAAAGCGCTGACCGTGATGGCTACCCGCATAAGCTTCCCAATCGCCTTCGGCGGGTGTGGTGTCACCCGTTTTGGCAGCAGGGTTGAGCACTTCCATGGACAACGTGCCCGAAGTCTCGTGCAGATGAAAAGGAATGCCAATGAGGGCGACCACTGCCGACAGGACCGATGCTGCCAGCACCGGACGGCCCGAAGCAAAAGGCTGATTCCCTGGGTCGCTGCGCCGCGAAGCAGGAAAGGCCAGCACCAAACCAATGAGGGCGGGCAGGCCCAGACGGGTGGCCAGGGGCCACCAGTGCAGGCCCACTTCCCACAACGACCAAGCCAGCAGCACCAGCATCCATACGGCATACAGCGGCAAAGCCCATCGTGTGCGCTTGTACAAGCCGAATGCGGTAGCCAGCACGGCTATGCCGCTGAGGCAATAGAAAGGGCTACCGCCCAGCGCAAGCAGATAGGCGCCGCCAAAAGCCAGTGGCAAACCGAGAATGAGCAGCAGGACAAGGGACAGTGCACGCATGTGTACTCCTTGTGAGAGGATGAGGTGAGACATGGTCTGCCATGGCTGAAATAGGTCTTTTCATGGCAAATGATGGTTGAGAATCAATAACTAACAATGTCTATCACGTGTGTGAGTGCATACGTCAGTGAAGACTGCACCTCCTCGTCAGGAGCTCTGCCGTATTGCGCTGTCTGTCGGCGCATGCGGGAAGCTTCAGTTGCTAGGCAGGAATGCGCCGCGTGGTTGTGGCAACAGAAAAACAGGTCGGCAGTGAAGCACTGATGGCGCAGTCAGCGCCTCTTGCGAAAAGAAAAGGGCTGTACTGGGCTTTCAGCACTCAAGCCACACGCTTTTCCAAAGTGAATGGTGGCAAGCCCTTGAGCAGCATTTGCCCATAACTGGTGGCGACCAGGCGGCGGTCATAGCAATACACATGGGCCTGGTCTTCTTCGGTTCGGATGGCGCGGCCCACCCATTGAGCCAAACGGATAGCAGTGGCAGGAACCACCAGATCATTGAACGGATTGCGGCCACTGCTGCGCAGCCATTCGGCGCGTGATTCACCCACTGGGTCGTCAGGCGGGGCAAACGGCAGCTTGGTGATGAACAGCGACTCGCACAGCGTGCCCGGCAAATCTAGCCCTTCACCAAAGGACTGCATACCAAAGATGATGGAGGGCAGGCCCTGCTCCACGCGGCTGCGGTGCTCGGCCAGCAACAGGGCGCGCGGCATGGCAGTTTGCACCAGCACCTGATTACGCATGACCGTAGGCAGAGCGTCAACGGCCTGGCGCATTTGCTCGCGAGAAGTGAACAGGACCAGCGCCCCCGCCTGCACGCGGCTGAGATCGTGCATCAGGCGTTCCACCATTTCACGCGTAAAGGCAGCGGCTTCACGAGGATCTGCCCGGGTCTGGTGAGCCACCAGCGTACCTTGTGCTGCATAGTCAAACGGACTGGCCACTTCCAGGGTCTGCACCGCAAGGTCCCCGTGCAAGCCGGCTTCGCGCAAAAAGAAATCGAAGTCGCCACAGCTGGTGAGCGTGGCGCTGGTCAACACTGCAC
>JAEYRT010000164.1 GCA_023435325.1 Pseudomonadota bacterium
CAAGCAACCACGTCCTTGAGGTCAACAACATCGAGGTCGTCTACAACAAGGTCGTGCAGGCCCTGCGTGGTCTGTCGCTGTCCGTGCCGCGCGGGCAGATCGTGGCTTTGCTCGGCAGCAACGGGGCAGGCAAAAGCACCACGCTCAAGGCCATCTCCGGGCTGCTGACGCTGGAGAACGGGGCGCTGGAATCCGGCGCCGTGTATTTCCAGGGCAAGGACACGGCAGGCATAGCGCCCCAGGCGCTGGTGCGCAGCGGCCTGTCGCATGTGATGGAAGGGCGGCGGGTGTTCGAAGACCTGACGGTCGAGGAAAACCTGGTCGCCTCCACCTATGCGCTGACAGGCCGCAGCGGCGCGGTGGCCCCCGACTTCGATCTGGTCTACAGCTACTTTCCACGCCTGCATGAGCGGCGCAAGGGGCTGGCCGGCTACCTGTCCGGTGGCGAGCAGCAGATGCTGGCCATCGGCCGTGCCTTGATCGCGCAGCCCGATCTGATTTTGCTGGACGAGCCTTCGCTGGGCCTGTCACCCAAGCTCACGGAAGACATCTTCGGCATCATCGCCCGCATCAATGCCGAACGTGGCACCAGCATGCTGCTGGTAGAGCAGAACGCCACCGTCGCACTGGCAGTGGCCCATCAGGGCTACATCATGGAAAGCGGCAAGATCATGATCGATGGCACGGCAGAACGCCTGGCCAACGACCCTGATGTGCGCGAGTTCTATCTGGGCATGGGCGGCAGCGGCGAGGCCAAGAGCTTCAAGGACATCAAACACTACAAGCGCCGCAAGCGCTGGCTGTCATGAGCACATTACCCGAACTCACCCTGCCGCAGATGCTGCGTGAGCGCGCACGCACCGATGGCACACGCGTGGCCATCCGGCAAAAAGACTTCGGCATCTGGAAGCCTTTCACCTGGGCACAGTACTACCAACGCGCCTGCCATTTCGGATTGGGTCTGGCGGCCCTGGGGCTGCGATCCGGGCAGCATGTGGGCGTGATTGCCGAAAACCGCATCGAGTGGGTGCTCAGTCAGATGGGCGCCGGTCTGTTGGGTGGCATCACGGTGGGCGTCTACCCCACCAGCCCCAGCAACGAGGTGGCCTATGTGGTCGGACATGCGGACATCAGCATCATGGTCTGCGAGGACCAGGAACAGACCGACAAGGTGCTCGAAGCCCTGCCGCAGCTGCCACGCCTGCAAAAAATCGTGGTCATGGAAACCAAGGGGCTGCGCAGCTTTGCCCCCGAGGTACGCGCCCTGATCACCACGTTCGAGGAGGTGGAGCGACTGGGCGCAGCCAGCGGCCAGCAGGCGCTGATCGAACAAGCCCTGGGCCAGCAGACGCTGGACGACATCGGGCTGATGATCTACACCTCCGGCTCCACCGGCAAGCCCAAGGGCGCCATGATTTCCTGGCGCAACATGCGCGGCGTGGTGCCCGGCATCGTGCAGCGGCTGCAGCTGGATCGCACGGCCTCCCACCTGTCCTATCTGCCGCTATGCCACGTGGCCGAGCAGATGCTGACCACTTTCTGCCCCATCTATCTGGGCTCGCAGGTGAACTTTGGCGAATCCATACGCACTGTGCAGGAAGATCTGCGCGAAGTCGCGCCCAGCATGTTTCTGGGCGTGCCGCGCATCTGGGAAAAGCTGCATGCTTCCATCAGCATCAAGCTGCAGGAAACCGGACCATTGCGACAAAAGCTGTTCCAGCAGGCGTTTGCGCGTTGCAAGCCGCTGGCAGAGAAGCCCCGCACGCAATGGTCGCTGGCCGAACGCCTGGGCTATGCCGTCAGTTACTGGACAGTACTGCGTGCGCTGCAGAACTTCATCGGCCTGCGCAAAGCCCGTGTCGCACTGACCGGCGCAGCCCCCATTCCGCCGGATGTGGTGCGTTTTTTCCGCGTGCTGGGCGTGCCTTTGATCGAGGTCTATGGCCTGACCGAATCCACTGGCATGGTCACCGGCCACGAGCTGCATCGCGTGCGCATCGGCACCGTAGGCATTCCCACGCAGGGTGTGGAGCATCGCATCGACCCCGTCACGGGCGAGCTGCATCTGCGCGGTGACATGGTGTTTGCCGGCTACTACCACAACCCGGAAGCCACCGCCCAGACCATTCAGGACGGCTGGCTGCACACTGGCGATGTGGTGCAGGACGTGGACGGTCAGATCAAGGTGGTGGATCGCCTCAAGGACATCATGATCACTGCCGGCGGCAAGAACCTGACTCCGTCCGAAATCGAGAACACCATGAAGGGCAGCCCCTATATCAAGGAATGCATCGTGGTGGCCGACGGGCGCAAGTTCGTCAGTGCCCTGGTGCAGATCGACTATGAAACCGTGGGCAAATGGGCCGAAGCGCAGCGCCTGCCTTTCACGCATTTCCGTTCGCTGGTGGAGATGCCGCAGGTGCGCAGCCTGATCGAGGCCGAAATCCAGCAAGGCAACAGCCGCCTGGCACAGGTTTCGCACATCCGGCGCTTTCATTTGCTGAGCAAGGAGCTGGACCACGATGACGGTGAAGTCACGGCCACCATGAAAGTGCGCCGCAGCAGCATCTACAAGACCTATGCCCAGGAAATCGAGGCGCTCTACCACTGAGCCCAGCCCTGGGCCCGTGCACCACCGCTGGCCGTGCTGCCGCGCTGCCAGCCCTTCCTCTCACAAAGGTTCACCATGTCCGATACCGCTTCCTTGCTGGTCACACGCCAAGATGCCATCGTGCGTGTGCAGTTCAATCGCCCGCAGGCGCTGAACGCATTGGATGTGCCCATGGCACAGGCTTTTTTGCAGGCCGTACAGGCAATCGCAGCCGATGCCAGCGTGCGCGCCGTGGTGCTCCAGGGCGCGGGCCGCGCCTTTATTGCGGGCGGTGATCTGGCCACGCTGCACGCCAACCCCGCGCAGGGCGCACGCGATCTGCTGACACCTTTGAATGCCGCGCTGCAGCTGCTGGAGCGCATGGATGCGCCCGTGATTGCCCAGGTACATGGCGCGGCCGCAGGCGGAGGCCTGTCGCTGATGCTGATGTGCGATTTCGTGATTGCGGCCGAGGACACCAAGTTCAACCTCGCCTATATCAACCTGGGCACGAGCTGCGACCTGGGTGGCTCATGGGCTCTGCCGCGGCTGGTCGGCCTGCGCCAGGCGCTGGAAATTGCCCTGCTGGGCGACACTCTGAATGCTCAGGAAGCCTTGCGCTGCGGGCTGATCAACCGCGTCGTGCCCGCACCGGAACTGGAGCGCACCACACAGGCCCTGGCCCAGCGCCTGGCCCAAGGGCCCACCAAGGCCTATGGACACATGCGACGCCTGCTGCGCAGCAGCTGGGAGCGCACACTGCCCGAGCAACTGGCCGCCGAAGCGCAGGCCTTTGATCACTGCGCCCACAGCAGCGATATGCGCGAAGGGCTGCAGGCATTTTTCGACAAGCGTAAACCGCTGTTTCACGGCACCTAAAACCCACAACCATCAAAAAACAAAGCTGTCAACGCTGATCAGATAATGGTTTCAGATAGTTTTATATCTGAATCCATTTGTTTGCAAGTGTTGGCAGCTCCTTTATTTGAAAGCATCCATTGCGCCTGGGCTGCTGTGCAAGACAGCCACAGGCGGTCTCCCGAAATGGGCCGCGGCAGTGACAGCGCCTGCTCTGCGCAGCGCCTCGCGTATGTACGGCTTGCGGCTTGCAGACAGCCGTCTTCACAATGTCGCTTCCCCTTCACTTTTCACAGGATGGACACCATGCAGCTTTCCCGCCGCCAATGCCTCACCTGGGGCTCTGCCGCAATTGCCACCAGCTGGCTGGGCGCTTGCGCTAGCCCACAGCGCCAGGCAGCACTGAGCCAGGGCACAGGTTTTGCCCACCTGCAACTGGGTGCTGCGCGCATCACTGCCGTCAGCGACGGTGTGGGCCGCCGCCCGCTGGAAGCGGGTTTTGTGAAGAATGCCACGCTGGCCCAGGTGCAGGCCAGCTTGCAGGCCCAGGGCCTGCCCAGCAACCACATTGACGTGCCCTACACCTGCTTTGTGGTGGAGCTGGACGGCAAGCGCTATTTGCTGGACACAGGCTTCGGTGACAACGGCCCCGCAGGCACCGGCCAGCTGCATGCCAATATGCGCGCTGCCGGTATTGCACCGGACAGCATTGACCGCATCATCATCAGCCACCTGCATGGCGACCACATCAACGGCCTGAGACGCAAGGACGGCAGCCTGATCTACCCCAAGGCCGTTGTCATGGTGCCGCAACCCGAACTGTCCTTCTGGATGGACGACGCACGCATGCAGGCCGCGCCCGAGGCCGCACGTGGCGGTTTTGCGACCGCCCGCCGTGTGTTTGCCAACTACCCAAGCGCCCTGCTCAAACAGTTCGTACCGGGCTCCAGCCTGGCACCCGGTATCGGCACGCTGGCCACCTTTGGTCACACGCCTGGTCACACTGCCGTGCGCGTGTCCTCCGGCCAGCAGCGTTTCACCTTCATCGGCGACGTGACCAATGTGCCGGCCCTGTTTGTGACCAACCCCGACTGGCAGGTGCAGTTCGACATGAATGCCGAACAAGCACGCACCACCCGTCGCGCCTTGCTGAACCAGCTGGCCAAGGACGGCGACTGGGTCGGTGGTTACCACTTCCCGCTGCCTGCCTTTGGCCATATTCACACGGCAGGCAATGGGTTTGCCTGGAAGGTGCCAGGCTAAGCGGACGCGTGTGCAACGTGACAGGAATGGCCCCGGCTGGTGTCAACCGGGGGGTGTTTCATCGCGCATTCCCCACTTTGCGGACTACCAGAAGCCAGTCGCGGCATTGAACGGCCCAGGCAATCGGTGAACAATGCCAGCCTCGATAAAGAAAGAGGCTGTATGTCCACACTCAAAAAGATTGCCGTGATTGCCGGTGACGGTATTGGCAAGGAAGTCATGCCCGAAGGCCTGCGTGCGCTGGAGGCCGCCGCCAGAAAATTCAACCTGCCGCTGGAGTTTCACCACTTTGACTGGGCGCACTGCGACTACTACGCCGCACACGGCCAGATGATGCCCGATGACTGGAAGGCGCAATTGCAGGGCATGGATGCCATTTTCTTCGGTGCCGTGGGCTGGCCTGCCACCGTGCCCGATCACGTATCGCTGTGGGGTTCGCTGCTCAAGTTCCGTCGTGAGTTCGACCAGTACATCAACCTGCGCCCCGTGCGCCTGTTTGAAGGCGTGCCCTGCCCCCTCGCGGGCCGCAAGCCCGGGGACATTGACTATTACGTGGTGCGCGAGAACACCGAGGGCGAATACACCGCGCTGGGCGGTGTCATGTTTGAAGGCACGGACCGCGAGATCTGCATCCAGGAATCAGTCTACAGCAAAAAAGGTGCGGAGCGCCTGCTGAAATATGCCTTCGATCTGGCGCAGAGCCGCAACAAAAAGCATGTGACGCTGGCCACCAAATCCAATGGCATTGCCATCAGCATGCCCTGGTGGGACAAACAGGCCGATGCCATGCACCAGGCCTACCCCGAAGTCACGCTGGACAAGCAGCACATCGACATTCTGACCGCGCGCTTTGTGCTGCAACCCGGCCGCTTTGACGTGGTGGCTGCGACCAATCTGTTTGGCGACATCCTGTCCGACCTGGGCCCGGCCACCACGGGCACGATTGGTCTGGCGCCTTCAGCCAACCTCAACCCGGAGCGCAACTTTCCCAGCCTGTTCGAGCCCGTGCACGGCTCGGCACCTGATATCTACGGCAGGAACATAGCCAATCCGATTGCCATGATCTGGTCGGCTGCACTGATGCTGGACTTCCTGGGCCATAGCCAAGGCGAATGGCGCGCAGCGCACGACGCCATCGTCCAAGCCATTGAAGCCACCCTCAAGAACGGCCCGCGTACACCCGATCTGGGCGGCAGCGCCAACACCACGCAAGTGGGCGAGGCGATTGCACAAGCCATTTGATGCAGTGGCAAGCTCGTCCTGGCTCAGTTGCCGGCTGCACAGCGCAATGGTTTGCTCCAAGCGCTGGAGCGCCGGCCACGGTTACAGGGTGCAGCCCAAGGCGCCGGGCCGCATCCTGGCCTGATCGCATGCCCTGGGAAAAACAGGTCTTAAGCTGTCAACTTGCCGGCGCGCAGCCATTCCTCCAGGTCTTCAGGGGGAAGCGGTTTGGAAAACAAATAGCCCTGTAAGACTGGGTAGCCTTGTGCGCGCAGTGTTTCCTTTTGCCCGATGGTTTCCACCCCTTCTGCGACCACCGTGAGACTCAGGCTTTTGCAGATGCCCAGAATGGCCGAACTCAGCGCACGTGCAGCCTCGTCGTTTTCCAGATCTGCCACGAAGCTGCGGTCAAGCTTGAGTTCGGTGATCGGCAAACGCCGCAGATAGCTCAAGCTGGAATAGCCAGTACCAAAATCATCCATCGACAAACGTATCCCCTGGGCATGCACCTTCTCTATCGTCTTCATGGTGCTGCTGTTGGTATCGAGCAAGATGTCTTCCGTCAGCTCCAGCATCAGATCCGAAGGCTGCAAGGCATTGTGCTCCAGCGTTTCGGCGAGCAGATCGGGTAAGTCGAGGCTGTGGAAATTAGAGGGCGATAAATTCACCGCCACCGAGGGGACGGCCAAGCCACGGGCGCGCCACTGCCCCAACTGTCGGCATGCTTCCTTCAGTGCCCAGCGCCCGAGTATTTGCATCAGGTCACATTCCTCGGCCAACGGAATAAAGCGTGCTGGCGAGATGTTCCCCAATGTCGGGTGGTGCCAGCGCGCCAGTGCCTCCACGCCATAAAGGCATCCGGTGTGTACCTCCACCTGGGGCTGATAGTGCAGATGCAGGCTTCCCTCCTGCAACGCTTGGCGCAGCGCGTTTTCCAGTGCCAGACGTTCCTGCGCCTGACGGTTCATTTCGCTGCTGAAGAAACTGAAACGTCCACGACCGGCACTTTTGGCCTGGTGCATGGCCATATCTGCGCGATACAGCAAGGTTTCCATATCGCATCCGTCCTGCGGATACATGGCAACGCCAATGCTGGCCGAAACCTCCACTTCGGCGCCGTCCAGATGCTGCGGCTGCATCAGTGCGGCCTGCAGGCGCTCAATGGCGACGCTCACATGCTCCCGCGCATTCCCGGGCAGCACCACCACGAATTCGTCGCCAGAGAGCCTGCCTGCTGTCCCGCCGTCACAGTGGCGCAAGATTTTCTTGATGCGTTCAGACACCACACACAGCAACTCATCTCCTGCAGGGTGACCCAGCGAATCATTGACATGCTTGAACCGATCCAGGTTGATGAACAGCACTGCGGCCCTCTGTCCCTTGTTCCGCATGGCCTGCAACATTTGTTCGGCATTGCTGTACAAGAGTCTGCGGTTGGGCAACCCTGTCAGGGCATCGTAGAAAGCCAGCTGGCGAATGCGTAATCGCGTGTGCTCACGCTCCAGGGCCAGTGCACACAAATGCGTGCACGCTTGCACCAGTTGCTGGTGGAAGCGAGAGGCAACATGCGACCCATTGTCCCGGTAATAGAAAGCAAAGGTGCCCACCACCTTGCCCTCTTTTTCCATAATGGGCGTCGACCAGCAGGCCTTGTAACCCAGGGGCAAGATCAGGTGTTTGAAGTCCGCCCACAGCGGGTCGCTGGCGATGTCTGTGACCAGAACCGACTGTTTGCGCCAGGCTGCCGTGCCGCATGAGCCGGTCTGAGGCCCGATGGCCAGACCGTCCAGCTGCGAGGAATAAGAGGAAGGCAAACTCGGGCTGGCCAGAGGGCGCAACAAACCTTGGTCATCGATCTGCAGGATGGAAACGCACACATCCGGCGCTATGCGCTCTACCTCCTCGCAGACCATCTCCAATACTTGCAGCAGCGGAAGGTCATAGGCCATCGCTTCCAAGACACGATTGTTCAGCACCTCATGCATCTTGGTTCTGGTGATGTCTGCCAGCACCGAGACCGTGTATTGCCACTGGCCGCTCTCATCCATCACGGGATTGCAGATGAGCTTGACCCAATAACGCCGCCCTTCCTTACCCGTCACCACCTCTTCGACCTCAACGGCACGACCTGCTTGCAATTCGCTGCGGATGCGGTGGAAAAAATCAGACGAGGCTTGCTGGGCCAGCAGCTCCAGCAACTTCTGATTTGCGATTTCCTCCAGCGTCCAGCCAAACATACGGCTGAAGCCGTCGTTGTTATAAACAATGCGCGAATTCGCATTGGTAATCACAATCGCCGCATCCGTCTTGTCTGCCACCAGAGACAGACGCCACAAATGCTCTTGCTGTGCCAGCTCACGCTGCCTGCTTTGCGTGACGTCGGAGGCGAGCATCACAATGTGGATGACCTTCCCGCTCTCATCCCTCACAGGGGCATACAAGGCCTCGAGCCAGCAATGGCTGCCATCGCGACACACTCTTTCCACCACACCCGAGAAATCTTTTCCTGCACATAGGGATGCCCACATGTCTGCATGGGCAGAGCTGGACACAGAGGCTGGCGGGCACAGGTTCTCGTGCAAGAGCGCCTGGCTCTGCTGGGGATCGATTTTCAGTAGTGCCAGGTAATTCTCGTTGGCATATAACAAGCGGCCATCAAGACCGAATTCCGCCAACGCCATGGCCTTGTCGAAAGCGCGAAAACGCGTCTCCTGCTGCTGAAGATTCGCTTCACTGCGTATATTTGCGGGAAACATGCATGAAATTCCTGCGATAGACAAATGGAGGCTTTAGCGAAGCCGCTGATAGATGTTTCAGGTTTCCACCAGATGGCAACCGAGGGAAAACACCTAATCGTAGCGGGCCAACTTTTGTTCTAGCTGACAAATAACAAGCCTAAAGTTTTTGGGTCCGGGAAAGCAATTCATCTTTGCTGCAGTGTCGTTTATTTGTCAGCAGCCCAGCGACCGCCCAATTGATTGACACACATTCCCAGCAACACGCCTGCAGTACCCAGCCATTGCACCCAGGTAGGCGACTCACCCAACAGCAACATGGCCGACAGCAGGCCCACCACAGGCACCAGCAAAGACAGCGGCGCCACAGTGCTTGCCGGATAGCGCTGCAGCAAACGCGTCCACAGCCCGTAGCCCAGCAAGGTGGAAAGCAAGGCCAGATAGGCCACAGCCCCTGCACCTCGCCATGTGATGGCATGCAATTGTTGCTGCATGCCGGTCATCCCACCTTCCAGCCATAGCGACATCAGCAGCAATGGCAGCACGGGAAACAAACTGCTCCACACCAAAAAGGGAACCGGTTCATAAGCACCATAAACACCAGCGTGGCGTGTGATCAGATTGGATGCTGCCCACATGGCGGCCGAAGCCACGGTGCACAAAAAGCCAAGCAACGTCATCTGCGACGCACTATCTCCATGCGCAGAACCGATGACGATCAGGCCCGCAATGGCAATACACAGTCCCCACCACTGCCAGGTTTGCGGACGTTCACGCAAAAAAGCGGCAGCCATGAGCAACGTGATGAACGCCTGGGTCTGCAGCACCACGGAGGCCATGCCTGCCGGCATGCCCAGTTGCATGCCGACAAACAGCAAGCCAAATTGCCCCACGCCTTGCACCAGCCCATACGCGGCCAATAACCGCCACGGCAAGTTGGCAGGGGGCCGCACAAACAGCACGAAGGGCAAAGATGCCGCCACGAAGCGCAATGCACACAGCAGCAGGGGCGAAATCTCCCGCAGCCCCCATTTCATCACCACGAAGTTCACACCCCAGACCACGATCACGACCAGAGCCAGGGCCCAGTCAGCGCTGCTCAGCCCTTTGCTGTTGTTATGCATGTTTTTAGCCTCTAGCGCTTGCTGGATCAGTGCAAGCAGCGATCAATACCATCCAGATTGCCAGAACAAAAAAGGCATGCTGACAGCAGCATGCCTTTCATCTACCAGGGAAGCAGCCAACGCCTCAGCTACCTGCCACCTTCATGCGGTTGATCAAAATCGAACCCACCGTCTTGGCCCCGTAGTTATACGCGTCAGCCCCTACGGCTTCAATGCCCATGTACATGTCCTTGAGGTTGCCGGCAATCGTGATCTCCTGCACCGGGAAAGCGATCTCGCCGTTTTCCACCCAGAAACCCGAGGCACCCCGTGAGTAGTCACCCGTCACATAGTTCACGCCTTGTCCCATGAGTTCCACCACCAGCAAGCCAGTACCCATTTTTTTGAGCATGGCATCCAGATCATCGCCACGACGCGTCAATCGCGAAGACAGCGTCAGGTTATGCGAACCGCCTGCATTACCGGTGGTCTTCATGCCCAGTTTGCGTGCCGAGTAGCTCGACAGGAAGTAGCCTTCGACTCGACCATCGTCCACCACCATGCGACGCTGTACACGCACACCCTCATCGTCAAAGGGCGAGCTGCCCTTGCCGCGCAGGATGAAGGGGTCTTCCTCAATCCGGATGTGTTCGGGGAACACCTGCTTACCCAAGGAGTCCAGCAAGAAGCTGCTCTTGCGGTAGAGCGTGCCGCCACTCACGGCCTGTACGAAACCACCCAGCAAACCGGCAGCCACGGGCGACTCGAACAGCACAGGGCATTCCGTGGTGGGAATCTTGCGACTGCCCAGGCGGCTCAAGGCACGCTGAGCGGCATACCGACCGATCTCTTCCGGGGTTGCCAACTCCACCGCATCGCGCATGGAGCTGTACCAGAAGTCGCGTTGCATTTCGCCATGCTTTCCAGGCAGCGTGGCAATCGGCGCCACCGAAACGCTGTGCCGCGAGCTGGCATAACCACCACGAAAACCGCGCGTGTGGGCACTATAGAAATGGCTTTGCTGGGCAGACACACTGGCACCTTCGCTGTTGGTGATGCGCTTGTGCGTGGCCATGGCAGCGGCTTCACACGCAATGGCAATGCGGGCCGCATCTTCGCTGCTCACGCTCCAGGGGTGGAACAGGTCCAGATCCTTGTGCGTGGATTCAGGGGCGATGTCATCGGCATCGGGCAAGCCGGCGGTAGGGTCCTCGGCCGTGAAGCGCGCGATGTCATAAGCAGCCTGCACGGTCTGCTGAATAGCGGCTTCCGAGAAGTCCGATGTGCTGGCATTGCCGCGACGCTGGCCGATGTAGACCGTCACACCCAGCGATTTGTCGCGGTTGCGCTCCACGGTCTCCAGTTCACCCTTGCGCACGCTCACGCTCAGGCCACAGCCCTCGGATGCATCGGCACCGGCATCGGTCGCGCCCAGCTTTTTGGCATGTGCCAGGGCCTGATCCACCAGGCCTTCAAAAAAGGAACGGCTGTAGCTGAAGCCGGAATCAGCCTGTGCTGCAGTGGTGCTTGTAGAGCGTGTACGGGGTTTATTCATAGCGGCGGATATGATAACGAGCACTGCAGCCCTTATGCGCTGCCACCCTATTCCCCCTGATAAAACATGTCACGCAAACCCAAAAAAGGCTATTACGTGAAAGGCGTGTTCGTTGCCGAAGGCAGCGAGCGCGACCTGGAGCTGAAGGCTGAACTTAAAGGCACCTGGGACTCGACCCGCACCGACCTCAAGAAAGAAAGCGACGCCCTGCAAGACCTGGGCGAAGCTTTGCTGGGCCTGCGCCCCAAGCTGCTGGAGCGCCTGCAATTGCCTGAAAAGCTGGTGGAAGCCCTGGCCGAGCAAAAGCGCCTGACCAACTTCGAAGCCAAACGCCGCCAGATGCAGTTCATCGGCAAGCTGATGCGCAAGCTCGAAGACAGCCAGGTCGAAGCAGCCAAGGCGGCACTGGAAGAGCAGCGCACCGGCGTAAGCCTGGAGCAGACCAACATCCTCGTGGCCGAGCAATGGCGCGATCGCCTGATCGACAGCGACGACCACCTGGGCATCTGGCTGGACCAGTTCCCTGCCACCGACGTGCAGCAACTGCGCACGCTGATGCGCCAGGCACGCAAGGACGACGCTGCGGCCAAGCAAAAAGCGGCCGAAGCCGAGGCCAAAGGCCAGATCCTGCCTCCTCAGAAAAAAGGCAACGCCTATCGCGAGCTGTTCAAGGTCGCACTCGCTCACATCAATGGCACAGCCAACGGTGACGAGGACGAAGATGCCGAAGCGTTCGGTGACGGAGATCAGGCATGAGCCAGACCCATGATGCAGTGAAGATCGGCATTGTCTCCGTCAGTGACCGTGCCAGCAGCGGCATCTATGAAGACAAGGGCCTGCCAGCCTTGCAGGACTGGCTCTCCCGCGCGCTGCTCAACCCCATCACGTTTGCATCGCGTCTGATCCCGGACGAGCAGGCCACCATCAGCCAGGCCCTGATCGAACTGGTCGATGCCGGGTGCAGCCTGGTGCTCACCACCGGCGGCACCGGCCCAGCGCTGCGCGATGTCACCCCCGAAGCAACACTGGCCGTGGCGGACAAGGAAATGCCGGGTTTTGGCGAGCAGATGCGCCAGATCAGCCTGAAGTTTGTACCCACGGCGATTCTGTCGCGCCAGGTGGCCGTGATCCGTGGCCAAAGCCTGATCATCAACCTGCCCGGCCAGCCCAAGGCCATTGCCGAAACGCTCGAAGGCCTCAAAGACGCCGATGGCCAGCAAGTGGTCAACGGCATCTTTGCAGCCGTGCCTTACTGCATCGATCTGATTGGTGGCCCCTATCTGGAAACCGTAGACACGGTGTGCAAGGCCTTCCGACCTAAAAGCGCGTTGCGCACGCCCCAGGCCTGAATTGCCCACCGACAAGGCACATGCACCCATGTGCCTTTTTTACACCTGCACGCAGCTTGTGTTGCGGCGCTGGACACTGCATGAAGAAAAACGCATCGCTGACTTTGATTCTGGCCCTGTGCACCATGATGGGCGCGTTGGGCATCGACACGTACTTGCCGTCCTTTCACGCCATTGCCCAGGAGTTCGGCGTAGGCCCCACGGCCGTGCAGCAGACCCTGAGCGTGTATGTGCTGGCCATGGCCATCACCATGCTGTTTTACGGCACGCTCAGCGACACGTTTGGCCGTCGCCGCGTGTTGCTGTTTTCAGCGCTTGGCTATTGCCTGATGTCTTTCGCTGCCGCTTTTGTCAACAGCATTGAAGCCATGGTGGCCGTGCGCTTTGCGCAGGGAGCCATGGCGGGTTCGGGCATGGTGATTGCGCGCGCCATTGTGCAGGACCGGTTTCAGGGCGCTGATGCCCAGCGCATGATGAGCATGGTCATGTTCTGCTTTGGCCTGGCCCCTGCACTGGCACCCGTGTTTGGTGGTTGGCTGCAGACCCATGGCGGCTGGCGTGCGGCCTTTTTCTTTTTGTCGGCCTTTGGCGCGGTGCTGATGCTGCTGTGCTGGCGCGTGCTGCCCGAGACCCTGGCCGTGGAAAAACGCGTGCCGCTCAAGGTCGGCGTGATTGCAGGCAACTACCTCAAGGCGCTGCGCAATCCAAGGTTCCGCCTCATGGTGGCAGGCGTGGCCCTGATGGCAGGCGCCAACGCCATCTACATCAGCTCGGCGGCCGAGTTCATCATGGGCGTGCTCAAAATGAGTGAAACCTCGTTCGGCTGGTTGTTCATCCCGCTGATTGGTGGCTCCATGATCGGCTCTGCCATCTCCGGCACGCTGTCCAAGCGCATCCCGCAGCGCGTGCAAAAAATGATCGGCTACAGCTGCCTGGCTTTGGGCTGTGGCAGCAATGTGCTCTATCACCTCTTCACCGATGTGCCCGTCGTGCCCTGGGCCGTCTTGCCCATCACCTGCTACACCCTGGGCATTGCACTGCTGATGCCGATTTTGTCGCTGCAAATCATGGACATGTTCCCGCAGATGCGGGGTCTGGCCTCCTCCCTGCAGGGGTTCACGCAGATGAGCGTGTTTGCCATCATGGCCGGTGCCGTGGTGCCGCATCTGTTTCACAGCGGTTTGGCACTGGCGGTAGGACAGGCGGTGACCGTCAGCCTGGGCATGTACATCTGGTGGCTGTCCACTCGCTCCCGGACGCAGTGCGATAAAGAAAAAACATGAGCACTTAACGCTTTCTCATAAAGGTTTTCAGATATAAAAATATCTAAAACCCTTTTAAATAAAGCGCAAACAGCTACTTTTTTTATATTCCAGATACAAAAAAGCCACCGCACGCGGTGGCTTTTTGGGTGCTGCTTAGAGCTTCTGGGTGGACATGAAGTTGTCGAAACGACCTTCCGCGAAACGGAACCACAGTACCTGATCGCGCTGGAAATTACGGTAGTCGGCATAGATCTTCTTCCAGTCGGGATTGCTGTTGTCCAGACCCGCATAAACCTCCATCGTGGCCTTGTACGAAGCCTCCATGACCTGCTGGGGAAATGGCAGCACCTTGGCTTTGCCTGCCACCAGTTGCTTGAGTGCAGCGGGGTTGCGTGCGTCGTAACGGGCCTGGCAGGTGACGTGGGCTTCCATGGCTGCAGCGCGCACGATGGCCTTGTATTCATTGCTCAGCGCATTGAAGGCCTTGTCGTTGATATAGAGTGACAGATTCAGCGAACCTTCCCACCAGCCGGGGTAGTAGTAAAACGGAGCCACCTTGTTCAGCCCCAGCTTCAGGTCGTCATAAGGGCCGATCCACTCGGCAGCATCAATCGTGCCCTTTTCCAGCGACTGGTAGATTTCACCCGCAGGTATGTTCTGGGGCACAGCACCCATTTTTTCCAGCACACGTCCGGCAAAGCCACCGACCCGGAACTTCAGTCCCTTGATGTCTTCCACCGTCTTCACTTCCTTGCGGAACCAGCCGCCCATCTGCGCACCGGTATTGCCGCAGGACAGCGGCACGATGTTGTACTTGGCGTAGAACTCCTGCATCAGCTTACCGCCGTTGCCGTCCACCATCCAGGAGGTCAGCTGGCGCGAGTTCATGCCAAACGGAATCGCACCACCGATGGCAAACACTTCATTCTTGCCAAAGAAGTAATAAGGTGCGGTATGGGCCACTTCGACCGAGCCGTTTTGCACACCATCCACCACGTTGAACGCGGGCATCAACTCACCCGCCTGGTGCACGGTGATGTCGAACTTGCCACCGGTTTGCGCTTTGACCGACTGCGCAAACACATCGGCAGCGCCATAGATGGTGTCGAGCGATTTGGGAAAGCTAGATGCAATGCGCCAGCGGATGGCAGGTTGTGCGTGCACCGCTGGGGCTGCTGCTGCAGCCAGAACACCGGCGATACCGGCATTTTTGAGCATGGAACGACGATCCATTCAGGGTCTCCTTAGGGTTATCAAAACAATCCTCTCTCCCTGCTGCCTCGCTTCTGCGGCGATTTGCAGACACAAAAAACCGGTCATGGGCTTGTCTGCACCTCAACCGGTTTTTTTATTGATGGCTGCGATGGTTTGCATTTTTTCCCATCGCAGCAAAAGTAGTTGCTTACAGCTTGACCGAGCTCATGTACTGGTTGTAGCGCAGCTCCGAGAAGCGCTCCCACAACAGCTGATCACGCTGGAAAGTACGCATATCCTGGTGAATTTCCTTGAACTCGGGCGACTTGGCTTCATGCTCGGCAAAGACTTCCATCGATGCCTTGAAGCCGGCGTCCATCACATCCTTGGGGAATGCCTTGAGCTGGGTCTTGTCGGCCACCAGCTTCTTCAGTGCGATGGGGTTGAACGCGTCGTACTTGGCAGTCATGTCGCGCGCAGCCACACGGGTGGCAACATCCACGATTTCCTTGTATTCGGTCGACAGAGCAGCGTAGGCCTTGGCGTTCACGAAGAACTCCAGCTCTGCGCCACCTTCCCACCAACCGGGGTAGTAGTAGAAAGGCGCCACCTTGTTGAAGCCCAGCTTCTGGTCGTCGTGAGGGCCCACGAACTCGGTGGAGTCCAGCGTGCCCTTTTCCAGCGCCTGGTACACATCACCGGCAGGCATGTTCTGGGAAACCACACCCAGTTTGGCCATGGCTTCACCGAACAGGCCACCACCCAGACGCATCTTCAGGCCCTTCAGATCCGCTGCAGACTTGATTTCCTTGCGGTACCAGCCGCCCATCTGGGTGCCGGTATTACCAGCGCTGTAGCTCTTGATGTTGTAGTTGGCGCAGAACTTGTCGAACAGCTTGCGACCATTGCCGTGTTCCATCCAGGCATCCATTTGGCGTGCGGTCAGGCCAAAAGGCACGGCGCAGCCAAAGGCGAAAATCGAGTTCTTGCCGGTGAAGTAGTAAGGCGCTGTCTGCGCCATTTCAATGGTGCTGTTTTCCAGCGCATCGACCACACCGAAGGCGGGCATCAACTCGCCAGCAGCGTGCAGGGACACTTCAAACTTGCCGCTAGAGAGCGTCTTGACAGTCTGGGCAAATTTTTCTGCACTGCCAAAGATGGTGTCGAGCGACTTGGGGAAGCTCGACGCCAGACGCCAGCGCACTGCAGGCTGCGCGTGTACCGCGGGGGCTGCAGCAGCAGCCAAGACACCAGCAATGCCAGCATTTTTAATGAGGGAACGACGATCCATTTTTTCTCCTTGAATTTGCACGCGGCTGCTGCAGTGACAGCTCACCCCCTCTGGGGCAAGCCGAAATAAGCGTACAAAATTGTAGGAACGGGCAAATAGAAAACCGGCGAGGGTAAACCCGAAAACAAGAGCAGCCTTCAGCCAAATGTCAGACAGCGCAAGGCTGTCCGCTTTGGCTCATCAGGCTCATGCCAGCCCGAAGCGCTGACGGATCGAACGTTCGATGCCTGCAGCATCCAGCCCCTGCAAGGCCAGCAGTTTGGTAGGGTCCCCATGCTCGATGAACTGATCCGGCAAGCCGAGCTGCAGCACGGGCAACGCCATGCCTGCAGCCGCCAATGCTTCAGAAACGGCAGCTCCCGCGCCACCAGCGATACAGCCTTCTTCCACGGTCACCAGGGCATCGTGGCTGGTAGCCAGTTCACGCACCAGCGCTTCATCCAGTGGCTTGGCCCAGCGCATATTGGCGACCGTCGCGTCGATGGACTCTGCAACCTGCAAGGCAGGGTAAAGCAGGGTGCCAAAGGCCAAAATTGCAATGCGCGGTTGCTGGTTTTCTCCTTCGCCAGCACGTGGCGCTGCACTCTGACGGCGCACTTCACCCTTGCCGAAGGGCAAAGCAGACAGGTCCTTGAAAGGCTCCACCCCCACACCTGCACCACGCGGGTAGCGCACGCATACGGGATGATCCTGTTCATGTGCGGTGGTCAACAGCTGGCGGCACTCCCGCTCATCCGCTGGTGTCGCCATACTCATATTGGGAATGCAGCGCACATAGGCGATGTCATAGGCCCCGGCATGGGTGGCGCCATCTGCGCCCACCAGTCCTGCACGGTCCAGCGCAAACACCATGGGCAGTTTCTGCAATGCCACGTCATGGATCAACTGATCATAAGCACGCTGCAGAAAGGTCGAATAAATCGCCACCACAGGCTTGACGCCCTCACAGGCCATGCCCGCAGCAAAAGTCACGGCATGCTGCTCGGCAATGCCCACGTCGTAATAACGCTCGGGAAAGCGCTTTTCGAACTCCACCAAGCCCGAGCCTTCCCGCATCGCAGGCGTAATCCCCACCACGCGTGGATCCTGCGCAGCCATATCGCACAGCCAGTTGCCAAACACCTGTGTGAAAGTGGGCTTGCTGGGCGTGCTGGGCTTGACAACACCCACGGCGGGATCGAACTTGCCGGGGCCGTGGTAGGTGATGGGATCTGCTTCCGCGAGCTTGTAGCCGTGCCCCTTCTTGGTGACCACGTGCAGAAATTGCGGTCCTTCCAGGCTGCGGATGTTCTCCAGCGTGGGGATCAGCGAATCCAGATCATGACCATCGATTGGACCGATGTAGTTGAAACCGAAATTCTCAAACAAGGTCGCCGGGACCACCATGCCCTTGGCGTGCTGTTCCAGGCGTTTGGCCAGCTCCAGCAGGGGCGGCACCTTGCTCAGCACGTTCTTGCCCATATTGCGTGCCGTGGCATAGAACTGGCCACTGAGCAGTTGTGCCAGATAGCGGTTCAGGGCGCCCACGGGAGGACTGATGCTCATGTCGTTGTCATTCAGGATCACGAGCAAATTGCCATCCAGCACACCGGCGTTGTTCATGGCCTCAAAAGCCATGCCGGCCGTCATCGCACCATCGCCAATCACAGCAATGGCGCGGCGATCCTCGCCCTTGCGCTTGGCTGCCATGGCCATGCCCAGCGCTGCTGAAATACTGGTTGAGGAATGGCCTGCGCCGAATGCGTCATGCTCACTTTCCGAGCGCAGCGGAAAACCCGAAATTCCATCGAGCTGGCGCAGGGTGTGCATGCGGTCACGGCGGCCCGTCAGAATTTTGTGTGGATAGGTTTGATGACCGACATCCCACACCACACGGTCATAAGGCGTGTTGAACACATGGTGCAACGCGACGGTCAGCTCCACCGTACCCAGGTTCGAACTGAGGTGCCCCCCGGTCTTCGACACGCTGTCCAGAACATAGGCTCGCAACTCTTCAGACAGTGCTTTAAGGTCACTGCGCGGCATGCTGCGCAGGTCAGAAGGTGCATTCACTTTCTGCAACAGGGGATAGGCATTCGTGGTCATCAGCAAATATGAGGAAACGCAGTGGGCAAGCCGCACAGTGTGTATGCAGGCAACTTACCCAAGCAATAGGAAAAATTCGACGGTTGGCCGCACATCACTCAATGCGAGCGGGAAACCACCATATGGGCCAGAGCCGACAATGCACGCACATCAGGCAATCCTGAGTCATCCAATGCCTGCAATGCCTGCTGCTGCAGTTCGGCAGCATAGCGGCGCGCTCCATCCAATCCCATGAGGGAAACGAAGGTGGGCTTGTCATTGGCTGCATCCTTACCGGGCGTCTTTCCCAGCGTGGCTGCGTCTGCGATCACATCCAGCACATCGTCCACCACCTGGAAAGCAACACCCAACGCACAGGCATAACGCATCAAGGCCTGCTGCACAGAAAGCTCCACTGTCGCACAGGCCACGCCCATGGCAACGCTGGCTTCCAGCAGGGCTCCTGTTTTCAAGCCATGCATCTGGCGCAATTCCTGTTCCGTCAAGACCTTGCCCACGCTGGCCAGGTCAATGGCTTGGCCACCCGCCATGCCACTCGCTCCGGCGGCCTGCGCCAATATGCGGCACAACTGGGCCTGCATGCCTGCAGGCACTTCCGACTCCGAAGGTGTAAGCAGCTCGAACGCCAGCACTTGCAGCGCATCACCCGCCAGCAAAGCCCGGGCTTCACCAAACTGCACATGCACGGTAGGCTTGCCGCGACGCAGCACGTCGTTGTCCATGCAAGGCATGTCGTCGTGCACCAGTGAATACGCATGAATCAGCTCTACCGCACAGGCTGCGCGCATGGCTGCTTCGGGCTGGCCTTGCACTGCCTGTGCTGCCGCAAGCACCAGCAACGGGCGCAAACGCTTGCCTCCGTCCAGCACCGCGTAACGCATAGGCTCACCCAAGTTGGCAGGTGCGTTGGCTCCTACCCATAACGAAAGCGCCTGCTCCGTACGTTGGAGCTGCTCTTGCATCCAGTGCTTGAAATCAAACTCGGTGACGGCAGATTCAGGCGTATGTGGTGTATTCAAAATTTGAGTTTCCATAGGAGCCCACTTCAGTCCTGCGGCCACTGCTTGATCTGGCCTTCATCCAGTGCACGGATCTGGGCTTCGACCGTATCGAGTTGCTGGCGGCAGTATTCAAGCAGGAACGATGCACGGCGATAGCCATTCATCATTTCACCCAAAGGCAGCTGGCCTGACTCCATTGCAGCAGCTAAGGTTTCCAGCTCTGCCAACGCCAACTCATAGCTCTCTGGCGGAGTGGTTATTTCTGATAGCGCTTTGGTTTTGGCCTTGGGCATGCAGGTGCTCGTGGGATTAAGGGGAATCGATGATTTTAGGCGGTGCAGCCACTACACTCGCGCTGTCGGGCCTACCACCCTCAGTGAAGGCAATATTTGTGGCATCACTCAAGCAAGCACTTGATTAAATACACATAAATCACTGGCGGAAATAACCCCACCGCTTACAATCCCATTCCCGTCGAACCGGCACACGCTTTTGCAATGACGGACATAGGCTTTGGTTGCCACTGTCCTTTTGTCTTGCATGGGTCTGGCCGGTTTTCTTTTTACCCGTGCAAACCGCACCTCCCTGTGGGGAGTCTTTAGGTCAGGTCACCCATGTCTGATTTAAGTCTTCAACTGCAGCAGGCCGCAAGCCAACTACCAGTTTCAAGCTATTTCGACGAAGCGCTGTTCCAGCGCGAAATGGAATCCATCTTTCATCACGGGCCTCGTTACGTGGGTAGTACCGTTGCCGTCCCAGAGATAGGCGACTACTACGCATTGCCGCATGAGAACGAAGGCCGCGTGCTGGTGCGCAATGACAAAGGTCAGGTCGAACTGATCTCCAACGTCTGCCGCCACCGCCAGGCCATCATGCTCAAGGGCCGGGGCAACCTCAAGACACAAGGCCAGGGCCACGCTGGTGGCAACATCGTCTGTCCCTTGCACCGCTGGACCTACAACCCCAGCGGTGAGCTGCTCGGCGCGCCCCAGTTCAGTCACGACCCTTGCCTGCACTTGAACAACTACCAACTGCGCGAGTGGAATGGCATGCTGTTTGAAGACAATGGCCGTGACATTGCCGCCGACCTGGCAGGCATGGGGCCACGAGAGCAGCTGAATTTCGATGGTCTGGTGCTGCATCACGTGGAAATGCACGAATGCAACTACAACTGGAAGACTTTCATCGAAGTCTATCTGGAAGACTATCACGTGGGCCCCTTCCACCCAGGCCTGGGTAACTTCGTGACTTGTGACGACCTCAAGTGGGAATTTTCCAAGGAATATTCCGTACAAACGGTAGGGGTGGCACCCACCTTCGGCAAGCCAGGCTCCGAGGTTTACAAGAAGTGGCATGAAGTGCTGCTGAATTACCGCAACGGCGAGCTGCCCGAGCGCGGCGCCATCTGGCTGACTTACTACCCCCACATCATGGTGGAGTGGTATCCCCATGTGCTGACGGTCTCTACGCTGCACCCCGTCAGCCCCACCAAGACCATGAACGTCGTGGAGTTTTATTACCCCGAAGAAATTGCCGCCTTCGAGCCTGAGTTCATTGAAGCCCAGAAAGCCGCTTATATGGAAACGGCCATAGAAGACGATGAAATCGGCGAGCGCATGGATGCCGGCCGCCGTGCGCTGCTGGAGCGCGGTGACAACGAAGTCGGTCCCTACCAAAGTCCCATGGAAGACGGCATGCAACATTTCCATGAGTGGTATCGCAAGACGATGGGGGCACACATCCCACAACGCTAGGCATTTTTGCTAGGCTCCAGGAGCTGCCAGTGCTGTGTATTTCAGCACTGGCAGCTCTTTTTGTTTGTGAAAAACAAAGCACTGCACAATACAACAACAGGCAATAGGGACAAGCAATGCAAGTGTTATGGATGGTGGTGGGCGCCTTCTTATTTGCCACCATGGGCGTCTGCATCAAATACGCGGCTGTGTATTTCAACACTGCAGAAATCGTGTTCTATCGTGGCCTGATCGGCATGTTGGTGGTCTGGGCGCTCAGCGCCACCCAGGGCACAGGGCTGAGAACCCGCTATCCCTGGATGCATGCGTGGCGCAGTGTAGTGGGTGTCAGCGCACTGGGCTGCTGGTTCTATGCCATTACACAGATGCCACTGGCCAGCGCCATGACGCTCAACTATATGAGCAGCATCTGGATTGCCGTGTTTTTGCTCGCAGGCGCCCTGTGGACACTGCTGCCCGGCAGCCGTCGCCCCAGGCAGACACTGAATCTGCCCTTGCTTCTCACCATCTTGGTCGGCTTCGTTGGAGTGATCCTGATGCTGCAGCCCAGTTTTGCCCAGGACCAGCGCTGGGCGGCCTTGCTC
>JAEYRT010000094.1 GCA_023435325.1 Pseudomonadota bacterium
GCCATAAGGCGCGTTGACGGCACCGGGGATGTGGTTTTGCGCAAAATCCTTGGGTGGGCGGATGTCAATCACGCGCACTTCGGGCTTTGACAACAGGGGAGACAACTCGGCAGGTGAGAGCAGGGCAGGCGCAGCAAACGCCCAGCCGCTGCTGCCCAGCGTTAGGGCAAAGGCAATGAGTGGTTGGTATTTCATGATGGGCAGCCGTTCAAGGACAGATGCGAGCCACGAATGTGGCTAATACCGTATTGTCCGGCCTCATGTATATACCTACAACAAAGAAAACTTTATCTGAATATTTCTTAAAGTAATAAGTAAATATCGGTTTCTGACGGGTCAGTCTCCATCAATCAGATGGTCGACCAGAACCTTGGCCACAGGTGGCAGACCTTCGTAAGAGCGCATGCACAACAGTAGCTGGCGCTGTGCCCAGGGCTCTTGCAAAGTTATGGCTTCGATGGCCAATGTGTGGGCGTACAGCGCCGCACTTTGGCGCGGCAAAACGCCCACGCCCATGCCGGCTGCAACCATCAGGCACAGCGCGTCGTAGCTGGTCACCTGGATGCGCAATTTCAGTGGCAGGTCCAGCTGCGCTGCACTGCGCGTGAGCAAGCCATTGATGGCGCTGCCCGTGTGAGCCCCAACAAAGTCATAAGCCAGCGCCTCGCGCATGCCAACCTGTGTGTGCTGTGTCAGCGGATGGTCACGGGGGGCGATCAGGATCAATTCGTCCTGGCGATAGGGCACAAAGTGCAAGTCGCGCCCATAGTGGCCTGCGTTCAGGATGCCAAAGTCGGCAGCATTCTGTGCCACGGCCAGAGCGATTTCGGAGCTGATCTTTTCCTGCAGATGCACTTGCACTTCAGGGTGCTGGCTCATGAAAGCCTGCAGTTGCTTGGGCAGGAACTGGGTGATGGCCGAGATATTGGCCACCATGCGCACATGGCCGCGCATGCCCGTGCCGTATTCGCGCATCTGCCGGGCAATGCCGTCCATTTCCCCCAGTACGTTGCGCGCCAGGTCCAGCAAGGTGTAGGCCGCAGCAGTCGGCGCAATGCCGCGATTGCTGCGCTCGAACAGGCGCACCCGCAACTGGTTTTCCAGTTCGGCCAGGCGTCGGCTGGCCGCCGAGGTGGCGATGTGTTCGCGCGCGGCAGCACGGGCAATGGCCTGTTCTTCCATGACGGCCACAAACAGCCGCAAAGAAATGGGGTCGAGTCGCATAGCTGGTATTTTGCTTTGCCTAAAAAGCAAAACAGAGGGGCTATAAATTGAATTTGATTAAGGGTAAATACTGAATTTTGTCACTGGCTTTGCCCAAATGCGATGGCTGCTTCGCAATTGAGCGTTTTGCATTTGGATGCATTGTTCGCATCATCCCCTGCACGCTGCGTAGCTGCTACGCAGCAGGGAGTCCAAAAAATGCAAGAGAAGATGTCAAATCCTGTGCAGACAGGTGCACTGACCGGGGTGCGGGTGGTGGAAATGGGGCAGCTGATTGCCGGCCCTTTTGCAGGCAAGACGCTGGGTGAGTTTGGTGCCGAGGTCATCAAGATCGAAACGCCGGTCACGGGCGATCCGCTGCGCAACTGGCGTTTGATCAAGGAAGGCACTTCCGTATGGTGGCAGGTGCAGTCGCGCAACAAAAAGTCGGTGGCGCTGGACTTGCGCCAGGCCCAAGGTCAGGCGATAGCGCGCGACCTGCTCAAGGAAGCCGACGTGCTGATCGAGAACTTTCGCCCTGGCACACTGGAAGGCTGGGGTATGTCGCCCGAGGAGTTGCACGCCATCAATCCAGGTTTGGTCATTCTGCGTATTTCTGGTTATGGCCAGACTGGTCCCTACCGCGATCTGCCAGGTTTTGGCGTGGTGGGCGAGGCCATGGGCGGCCTGCGCCATCTGACGGGAGAGCCCGGGCGTGTGCCGGTGCGCGTGGGAGTTTCGATTGGCGACACGCTGGCTGCCTTGCACGGCACGATCGGTGTGCTCACGGCGCTTTTTCACCGCAAGGTCAATGGAGGCAAGGGGCAGGTGATCGATGTGGCCCTGCACGAAGCCGTGTTCAACGTCATGGAAAGCCTGATTCCCGAATACAGCGCCTTCGGTGCAGTGCGGGAGGCTGCGGGCAGCGCCTTGCCCGGCATTGCGCCATCGAACGCCTATCCGTGTGCCGATGGCTGGGTGTTGGTAGCGGGCAATGGCGACAGCATCTTCAAACGCCTGATGCACACCATTGGCCGTGAAGATCTGGGCAGTGCGCCAGATCTGGCCAACAACGCTGGACGTGTGGCACGCGTGGAAGAGATTGACGCTGCGATCGGTGCATGGACTCGAGCCCACACCATCAACGATGTGCTGGAGCAGTTGGCTGCCGCACGCGTGCCTGCAGGCCGTGTCTATACCGCCAAGGACATTTGCGAGGATCCGCATTACCGCGCACGCAACATGATCCTGAAGCAGGAAACGCGGGACGGCTATAGCCTGGAAGTGCCAGGCATTGTGCCCAAACTCTCCGAGACGCCGGGCACCATCCGCTCCAGTGCGCCCAAATTGGGTGATGACACGGACACGGTGCTGGCCGGAATGGGGTTGAGCACCGAGCAAATCGCGCAATTGCGCGCCCAGGGAGTGATTCAATGAGCGCCCCGTCAGTCTGGTCCTGTAACGGCCGCCGCATCTACATCCAGGAAGTGGGGCCACGCGATGGCTTGCAGATGGAGAAAGTCTTTGTGCCCACGGCGCAGAAACTGGATTTCATCAATGCTTTGTCGGCCACCGGCGTGGCCAAGGTGGAAGTGACGGCCTTTGTTTCGCCCACGGCCATTCCGGCCTTGGCCGATGCGCAGGAGGTCATGCAGGGCATCGCACGCCCCGAAGGGGTGGTGATGACCTGCCTGGTGCCCAACGTCAAAGGTGCGGAACGGGCGATTGCCTGCGGGGCCGGTGAGCTCAATCTCGTCATGTCCGTCAGCGAAACCCACAATCTGTGCAATCTGCGCATGCTGCGCGAGCAGTCGTTTGCCGGCCTGCAGTCCGTGATTGCCACGGCCCGGCAGGCCCAGGTGCCGGTCAATGTTTCGCTTTCGTGCAGTTTTGGCTGCCCCATGGAAGGCGATGTGGCGTTGGATGAGGTTCTGGCGTGGTCAGCACGCTTCATTGATCGGGGCGTGGAGGGCATCACGCTGTGCGATACCACGGGCATGGCCCATCCTGCGCAAGTGCATGCGGTGGTGCTGGCATTCAAGCAGCGCTGGCCCGATGTGACGCTGACCTTGCACTTTCACAACACCCGCGGCATGGCTCTGTCCAACGTGCTGGCCGCGATTGCAGCGGGTGCCGACCGCTTTGATGCCTCGGTGGGAGGCCTCGGAGGCTGTCCGTACGCGCCCGGTGCCAGCGGCAATGCCTGTACCGAAGAAATCGTGCATGCCCTGGCTTTGATGGGTTATGACACCGGTGTGAATCTGCAGGCACTGACCAAGGTGGCAGCGGGCTTGCCGAGCATGCTCGGACATGAAATTCCCAGCGCCATCGTGAAGGCAGGACCTTCCTGCCAATTGCATCCCAAGCCCTCATCATTCGATGAGATTCGCGCGCGAGCGCAAGAGAGATGGCAGGCGGCCCCAGCAGCGCCTGCCAGATAAGCAGACCCTAGAAGCTGAGACAACAAAAATCCAAGGAGAAACACATGACAATGACGCGCAAACAATTCGGCCGCCTGGCCCTGGTGACAGCACTGGGCATGTCCTTTGCGGGAGGTGCTCTGGCTCAGGGCAGCTACCCCGTCAAACCCATCACCATGGTGGTGCCTGCTTCCGCAGGTGGCACCACGGATCTGGCAGCGCGCATGGCCGCCCAGGCATTGGGGCCGGTGCTGGGGCAGACCATCGTGGTGGAAAACAAGGGCGGCGGCAATGGCAATATTGCGGCCGCACAAGTCAACCGTGCCGAGGCGGATGGCTACACCTTGCTGATGCAGTACTCGGGCTTTCATGTGATCTCGCCCCATCTGGGTAAATCCAGCTGGACGCTGACCGATTTCGTGCCGGTAGCCAATGTGCTGTCTGCACCGCAGATCGTCGTGGTGCGCGGCGATCTGCCTGTGAACACCATGCAGGAACTGGTGGCCTATGCCAAGGCCAATCCCATGAAGCTCAACTACGCCTCGTCCGGCAATGGCTCGCTGCAGCACGTCACCGGCGTACAGCTGGAACAGGCCGCTGGCATCCAGATGGTGCACGTGCCCTACAAGGGCACAGGCCCCGCATTGCAGGATTTGCTAGGCGGCCAGGTGGACCTGACTTTTGGTACTGCGCCTCCATTCATGCCCCATATTCAGGCAGGCAAGCTGAAGGTGCTGGCCGTGACCGGCAAGGAACGCCTGCCCAGCCTGGCCAACGTGCCCACCACGGCTGAAACCGGTTTTCCGGGCGTGAATGCCACTTCGTGGTTCGCACTGTTCGCGCCTGCCAAGGTGCCCGCAGACATCATCAGCAAACTGGAGGCGGATGTGCGCAACATGTTGAATGATGCAGCTTTCCAGAAAAAGGCCCTGGATCAGGGCGCCACGGCAGACTTCAAGGACAGCAAGGCCCTGGGGGCCATGGTCAAGCATGACTGGGACATGTGGGCCAAGGTGGTCAAGGACGCCAATATCAAGGCGGACTGAAGCAGCGCCCAGACGCTAGCTCCATAACCCCCAGGGCTGTGGACGATCAAGCAGGAGTGGCCTTGCGGGGCTGCTCCTGCTTTGTGTTTTCTGTTGCATGCAAGCCTGAGAGCACCACTGGAGCCGTCCCGCTCCACGCTTTCCATGCGTCAATCCCAATGGCACCTGCAGCCTGGAAAGGCATAAAAAAAAGCGCCTGGAGCTCAGGCGCTTGAATGACTGCGGTGGCGTTGCGGTCAACCGCGCAGCGCCGTCAGCACTTCGTCCAGCATTTTCTTGGCATCGCCAAACAGCATGCGGTTGTTGTCCTTGTAGAACAGCGGATTGTCCACCCCCGCATAGCCCGAGGCCATGGAGCGCTTCATCACGATGGTGTGCTTGGCCTTCCACACTTCCAGCACGGGCATGCCGGCAATGGGACTGTCTGGGTCGTCCAGCGCGCTGGGGTTCACGATGTCATTGGCACCGATCACCATGGCCACATCGGCGTCGGGGAAGTCTTCGTTGATTTCTTCCATTTCCATCACGATGTCATACGGCACCTTGGCTTCGGCCAACAGCACGTTCATGTGTCCGGGCATGCGACCGGCAACTGGGTGAATCGCAAACTCTACCTGCACGCCTTTGTCACGCAGGGTCTTGGTGATTTCAAACACCGTGTGCTGGGCCTGCGCCACGGCCATGCCGTAGCCGGGCACGATGATCACGCGCTTGGCATCGCGCAGCATGTCGGCAGTTTCCTGGCTGGAGACGGGGATGGCTTCGCCTTGAGGCTCTGCCGCACCTCCGGCCGCTGCTTTCTTGGGCGCGCCGGAGCCAAAACCACCGGCAATCACGCTGATGAAGTTGCGGTTCATGGCCTGGCACATGATGTAGCTCAGGATGGCACCGGACGACCCCACCAGTGCGCCGGTGACGATCAGCAAGTCATTGCTCAGCATGAAGCCCGTTGCCGCTGCCGCCCAGCCGGAATAGCTGTTGAGCATGGACACCACCACGGGCATGTCGGCGCCGCCAATGGCCATCACCATGTGCACGCCAAACAGCAGGGCAATCACGGTCATGACGATCAGTGCGGGCATGCCTGCTTCCACGGTGGGTGCGTGCATGAATTCGCGGCCAAAGTAGATCACCACCAGCAAGGCCAGCAAGTTGATCCAATGGCGTGCAGGCAGCAGCAGCGGTTTGCCGCCGATCTTGCCATTGAGCTTGCCAAAGGCAATCAGCGAGCCCGAGAAGGTCACTGCACCGATCAAGATCCCCACGTAGATCTCGATTTCATGGATGACTTTTTCAGCGCCTTCCAGTTGGATGGAAGTGTCCACATAGCTGGCAAAGCCCACCAGGCAGGCGGCCATACCGACCAGGCTGTGCATCAGTGCCACCAGCTCGGGCATTTGCGTCATCTTCACGACCTTGGCGGCATACAGGCCAATGCCGCCGCCGATGGCCAGCGCCGCCACAATCCACGCGATGCCGTCGGCGGTCACGCGTGGGCCAAACACGGTAGCCAAGATGGCCAGTGCCATGCCCAGCATGCCAAACAGGTTGCCGCGGCGTGAAGTCTCCGGGTTGGACAACCCCCCGAGGCTCAAGATAAACAAGATGGCCGCGCCCAGATAGGCCACGGTTGCAAGACTTTGAGACATGGAAATGTTTCCCTCTTGTGATTGTTTATCGTTGTATTTATTTGCGGAACATGGCCAGCATGCGGCGTGTCACCGCAAAACCACCAAACATATTGATCGCCGTGAGCACCAGCGCGGCGAAGGCCAGCCAGGTGATCAGGCTGTCAGGGCGTCCATCGCTGCCTGCTGCGGGCGAGGCAATTTGCACCAGCGCACCAATGGCGATGATGGAAGAGATGGCGTTGGTCACGCTCATCAGCGGTGTGTGCAGGGCAGGTGTGACGTTCCACACCACCATGTAGCCAATAAAGCAGGCCAGCACAAACACGGTGAAGTGACCGAGGAAGGCTGCAGGTGCATACGCACCGATGAACCAGAAGGCCACTGCGGCCACCGCAAAAAACACCGCCAAAGTTTTGGCAGGCAGCGGGCCGGTGCTGCCATGGCCATGACCGCCTTTCTTTTGTTCCACAGGTGCAGCCGCAGGCTTGGGGGCGGGCGCAGGTGCGGCCTTCAACGGTGGCGCTGGCCAGGTGATTTCGCCTTGCTTGATGACTGTCAGGCCACGGATGGCGTCGTCTTCCATATTGACCACCGCCACGCCATCCTTGGCTTTGCACAGTTCTTCGGTCAGGCGCAACAGGTTGGTGGCGTACAGCGTGGACGACTGCTTGGCCAAACGCGAGGCCAAGTCGGTGTAGCCAATGATGGTCACGCCATGGCGAACCACGGCTTCATCGCGCACAGTCAGCTCGCAGTTGCCACCTTGCTCGGCGGCCATGTCCACAATCACGCTGCCGGGCTTCATGCTCTTGACCATTTCTTCAGTGATCAGGCGTGGCGCGGGCTTGCCGGGAATCAGCGCGGTGGTGATGATGATGTCAGCCTCCTTGGCTTGCTCGGCATACATGGCACGTTGCGCCGCCTGGAAGCCTTCGCTCATGACCTTGGCGTAGCCGCCGCCGCCCGAACCGTCTTCCTCGTAGTCCACCTTCACGAATTCGCCGCCCAGCGATTTTACCTGGTCGGCCACTTCCGCCCGCGTGTCATTGGCGCGCACGATGGCGCCCAAGTTGGCCGCAGTGCCAATGGCCGCCAGACCGGCCACACCGGCACCGGCTACAAACACCTTGGCAGGTGGCACTTTGCCTGCGGCGGTGATCTGTCCGTTGAAGTAGCGGCCAAAAGCGTTGGCCGCTTCAATCACGGCGCGGTAGCCCGACACACCAGCGGTGGAGGTCAGTGCATCCATCTTCTGCGCGCGGCTGAGTGTGCGTGGCAGGCAGTCAATAGCCAGCACGGTGGTGTTTTTGGCCTTGAGTTGCTCCATCAACTCCGGGTTTTGCGCTGGCCAGACAAAGCCAATCAGCGTAGTGTCTGCGCGCATCAGCGCAACTTCTTCGTTGCTGGGTGCGCGTACCTTGAACACGATGTCCGATGCAGCCCACAGTTCAGCGGCACTGCCCAGCACTTGCGCGCCAGCGGCGCGGTAGGCGTCGTCGCTGAAGTTGGCAGCTTCGCCCGCACCGGTTTCAATGGCGACTTCAAAGCCAAGCTTGATCAGCTTCTCCACCACTTCAGGCACGGTGGCCACGCGTTTTTCCAGTGGGAAGATTTCCCGGGGCACGCCAATGCGTTGGGGCGTGGAATTGGGGATGTCAGTCATGCACAGACCCTCCAGAAGTTCGTATTCGTTGTGTTATGGCTGCACCGTGGTGGCGCAGCGGATCGTCAAAGCCTTGCACCGATTATGTGCATATTGCATGGGTTCATGCATTTGGCTGTTTGGCGCTCATGGTACAAGCGTTTACAAAGTGCAGGCGGTATGTGTATGCGTACACCTGGGCTGCAATGTACTGCCTCAACTATTGAAAAGATAGGCGTACAGCACCGGTTTGTCTCTGGAGTGCACCTTTTTGATCCGGATTTTTGCTGCGTTGCACCATGCTTGTGCAGTGAGGTTCGCTTCGCAGGCTGGAATGGCGGGGGTGGTCAAAAATGTGGGCCTAAGGACATTTTTGCCACGCCTGAGGGTGGGCGGCGGGTGTCAATGCGTGTGAGGAACCTCAGGCGCAAGCTGGGTCGCAGAGGTATGGAGTCAGCGCTGGAGCCAAAATTGTTGCTGCTGGGCCGCAATTTCCTGCGCCAGCTCTGGCACTGGGCCGATGAGCTGCACTGGCTTCTGGCAATGGTCGAAGATGTAGCGCGAGGGGACGCTCATGGTGGGGTTTTCGCCATGGTTGCCGGTGCAGCGCAGCAATTCATGTTCGGTCATGCCAAAAACGATCCGTCCGATATTGGCCCAGTACGCAGTACCTGCACACATGCAGCAAGGTTCTACATTGGTGTAGAGCGTGCAGCTCCACAAAAACTCTGGCGTGAAGTTGGTGGCTGCCATGCGTGCCAGGGTGGATTCGGCATGGTTCACGGTGTCAATATTGCATTGCTCCATCAAGACCGTGGTTTGGTCCGGTCCTACCAAAATGGCGCCAAACGGATGGTGGCCCAAAGCCATGGCGCGTTCGGCCACGCGCTGGGTATGGCGCAGGTGGCGCACGATTTGTTCGTGGGTGGGGGTGAGGCCCTGGGCGGGAAACGTAGTGGTAATGGCAGTCATTGCTTTCATCCATGCGAGCAGGCACGGCGTGCCCGATGCACTGTACAAGCAATAGCTGTGCACAGCCACGCGGCGTAGCTGTGTGCAAACTGCGTCGTCGAGCAGAAGGTCAAACCTGCGTTGGCCAGCCTTGCAGGTGTTGTTGGCTGATGTCGCGCAGCGCTGTGATCCATGCGCTGTGGTCGTTCAGACAGGGAATGAAGCGATAATCCTTGCCGCCGGCATGTACAAAGGCTTCGCGTGCTTCCTGGTTGATTTCTTCCAGGGTTTCGATGCAGTCGCTGGTAAAGCCGGGGCACATGATGTCCACGCTTTGCAAGCCATTTCTGGCCATTTCGATCAGCGTGGGTTCGGTGTAGGGCTCCAGCCATTTGGCTTTGCCAAAGCGCGACTGGAAGGTCAGCACATACTGATCGTCGCTCAGCCCCAGACGCAGGGCCAGCAAGCGGCCGGTGGCGTAGCACTCGTCGCGGTAAGGATCACCCAATGCATAGGTGCGCTCGGGTACGCCATGGAAGCTCAAAAACAGTTTTTGCGCGCGACCGTTTTCGCGCCAGTGCTTTTCCACGGTTTGCGCCAGGGCATCGATATAGCCGGGATGGTCGTGGTAGCGCTGTACAAAGCGCAGCTCGGGGATATGGCGCTGGGTGCGCGCCCAGTCATACACCGCGTCGCAGACACTGGCGGTGGTGGTGCCCGAGTACTGGGGGTACAGCGGCAAAATCAGGATGCGTGTGGCGCCTTGGGCCTTGAGTGCGTCCAGTTGTGCCGCAATCGACGGGTTGCCATAGCGCATGGCGTGCGCTACCAGAACGTGATTGCCTGCATCGCCGAGCCAGCTGCGCAGCAGGGTGGCCTGGCGCTCGGTGTAATACAGCAAGGGCGAGCCGGACGCACCGCCTTCGTTCCATACCGTGGCGTATTTGGCTGCTGAAGCTTTGGGCCGGGTGCGCAAGATGATGCCGTGCAAAATGGGCCACCAGGCAAGCTTGGGGATTTCGACGACGCGGTCGTCGCTCAAAAACTGTGCCAAATAGCGGCGCACCGCAGCAGGGGTGGCTTCATCGGGTGTGCCGAGGTTGCACAGCAATACGGCAGTGCGTGCGGGTTGGCCTGCGGGGAGCTTGGGTTCGGGGGCAAAGCGAGACAGCATGGCCACCATTGTGACAAAAGCGCCTACCGAGGAAGGCTTGGAGGGTGGCAGCCCTTGTGTGCTCCGGTATTCTTCCTCTCCATGCTTGACCCATCTCAAATTCGTGCCATCACCCTGGATCTGGACGATACCCTGTGGCCCATCTGGCCCACCATTCGCCGTGCGGAAGAAGTGCTGCTGCTATGGCTGAAAGAACGTGCAGCGCTGACTGCGCAATTGTTTGCGACCGCAGACGCGCTGCGAGCGATTCGGTTGCAAGTGCAGCAGGAGCGGCCTGATCTGCACCATGATCTGAGCGCCATGCGGCTGGAGTCGATCCGTCTGGCGCTGCGCCAGGCGGGCGATGACGAGAATCTGGCGATGGCTGCGTTTGAAATATTTTTTGCCGAGCGCCAGCGCGTGCAGCTGTTCGACGATGCGCAGCCGCTGCTGGAGTTCCTGGCGGCGCGCTGGCCTGTGGTGGCCGTCACCAATGGCAATGCCGATGTACATCGTGTGGGCATCGGCCAGTATTTCCGTGACAGCTTCAATGTGGCGCGTACCGGATATGCCAAGCCCGATGCGCGCATCTTTCACTGCGCTGCCCAGGCGCTGGGGCTGCCACCTTCGGCCATCTTGCATGTAGGAGATGATGCCAAGTTGGATGTGGTGGCAGCGCGGGATGCGGGTATGCACGCTGTTTGGCTCAACCGCAGCGGCATAGATTGGCCCTTGACGGATCAACATCCCCCCATGACGGTGGCCAGCCTCACGCAATTACAAGCGTTGTTGACCGCCTGAGTGCCTGCCCTTGGGGCGAGGAGCCAAGCGTATGTCCCAGAGTTTGCCTCACACCCGCACGATGGATCTGCCCACGCCGCTGCGCATCGGCTGGATGCAGCCGCTGAACTGGCTGGCATTGGCGTGGCGCGACATTTGTCGGGCACCCTGGCTCAGCCTGTCGCACGGGTTTGCCTTGGCTTTGCTGGGCGCTGTGATTTTGTGGCTGGGGCACAATCGCTTTTGGTTGATGGCGGGCGCGCTTTCCGGTTTTCTGGTGGTGGGGCCTGTTGTTGCTACCAGCTTGTATGCAATCAGCCGCGCTTTGGAACGGGGTGAAACCGTGAACTGGACCGTGGTGCGCCGCACCTGGGCACATTGGCAGCAAGGCCACGACAGGCGCGGCAATGACTACTGGTGTCTGGTGCAGTTTGGCTTGTTGCTGGCGGTTGCCGCCACTGGGTGGGTGGTGGTGTCGGCTTCGCTGATTACCTTGCTTTCGCCCATTCGCATTGGAACGCCCATGGATTTCTTGCAGCATGTGGTGCTGCACCCGGACGGCACACTGTTTCACCTGTGGCTGGCGCTGGGCAGTTTTCTGGCGGCTCCCATTTTTGCTTCCAGTGTGGTTTCTATGCCTTTGTTGCTGGATCGCAAAGTGTCTTTGCCGCAGGCGGTGCTCACTAGCTGGTTGGTGATTTTGCAAAACCCCATTGCCATGGCAATGTGGGCCGCGCTGATTGTGGTGTTTACCTTGTTGGGCTTGGCGTCGTTACTGCTGGGTCTGGTGCTTGTGATGCCCATGCTGGGTCATGCCAGCTGGCATGCCTACCGTGATTTGGTGGATGCATCGGACTTTGCGCTGCGGGAGGCAGTGGCATAACGACAACCGGGCCTCGGGTTTCGAGGACGCTTGTCGTGATCTTTGGCTATACAGAAGAACAAATCTCGCAATTTTTTATGACTTATGGCGTGGGGGCCTTCATCGTCTTCATGCTGTTCATCATCGGTCATCTCGCCTGGGAGTCCAAGGCAGGCAAATTCGGCACTTTCGTGCTTTTTCTCGGTCTGGCCGTGGGTTTCATCGGCTTTGTGGCCAAGGCCGTGATCCAGTGGTATCTGGAAATCTAGGTTGAAAATCAGAGCTGCTTGCGCTTGATACACAAGGGTTTCAGATAGTTTTCTATCTGAAATGCTGATGAATAAAGCGTGAGCAGCTATGTTTTTATATCTGCGACAACATGTGTGCCACATGCAGCCCGCTGCGCACTGCGCCCTCCAGGGTGGCGGGGTAGGGGCCATCCACATAGTCCCCGCAAGCCCAGAGGCGAGGCGCAATCTGCGCGCCGGGGCGCCGTACTTGCGGCGTGCAGGCAAAAGTGGCGCGTTTGTCGATCACGGTTTTCAGGGGCTGCACGTCCGAAATGCCCAGCTGTGACCGGGCCTGCGCCACCACCTGGGCCTGCAAGCAGTCCTTGTCTCCGTGACTGGCGCTGACGACGAGGGCCAGTACACCTGAAGGCCCACCAAGTTGCGCCTTGTCGAAAGCAAATTGTGCTGGCGCCTGGGCGCTGCTGCGCAAGGCCACCATGGGCGCAGGCAGCAGCTTGCCGCCGTGCAAGCCTTGCTCGCTGTAGGCATAGACTGTCGCAATTGCCGTGTGCGGCAAGGCCTGTGCGGTGCTGGCCCAGTGTGCTGTGGCAGCAAGCCGGCTTTCCTGCACGAGTCGTGCTGCTTCGACGCTGGGCGTGGCCAGTACCACTGCATCAAAGGGCTGCCCGTCCACCAGCCAGCCGTGGTGATCGGGTTGTGGTGCCAATTGCTGCACACGTGCACCCAGATGCAGCTGCGCGCCCTGGTTTTGCAGCCATTGCGCGGCACTGGCGGGGAACAGGGCACTCAGGTCGGTACGCGGAATCAGCAGGTTCGATCCCCCCTTGCCGCTGAACAGTCCATCTTGCAGCACGCGCAAGAAGATGCGGCCGCTGGCCTGACTGGCCGGCAGGTTCAGCGCGGAGATGCACAGCGGATCGACGAAATCCTGCATCAGTCGTGCAGGCAGCCCCTGGCACACATCGGCCACTGTGGCGTTGTCTGTGCACTGAAACTGGCTGCGCTGCCATGCGCTAGCCCTGCGTAATAGGGCCAGCTTTTCACGCCAGCTCCAGCCCTTGGCGCGAGCCATACCAAGCACGGCGTCCCAGGGTGGAGGCAGATCTGGCAACTGCAGGCCAGTGCCGTCTGCATAACGTAAATCCAGCGGCAAACGCAGCAAGGCTGTGGCTGCGTTCACGCCCACGGTGCGCATCAAGCGCAGGCAGTCCTGATAAGCGCCAATCAAAATATGCTGGCCGTTGTCCACGGTCCAGTTCTGCCCCTGCGGACCACGCAGCGTCAGTGCGCGTGCGCGTCCGCCCCAGGTGCGGCTGGCTTCCCACAGATGCAGTGCATGCCCCTGCTGCTGCAAGGCCACGGCTGCGGCCATGCCGGCCCAGCCTCCGCCGATGACAGCGATGCGCTGCGAACTTGCGAACTTGCCCACGCTTACATGCGGCCCAGTGCTTGCATCTTCCACGCCAGCCACAGCTTGCGCAGCGGTGTCAGGCCAATGCGCTGGTGCAGCACCTGAAAGTGCTCGGCCTCGATTTCCCGCAGCAATGTGCGGTAGATGCTGGCCATCATCAACCCGGGCTTTTGGCTTCGGCGGTCCTCGGCTGGCAGCAGGGCAAAAGCTTCTTCATAAAGCTGGTGGGCGCGCTGGGCCTGAAAACGCATCAATGCGGTGAAGCGGTCGGAGTATTCGCGCTTGGTGATTTCATGTGCCTTCACATCGAACTGCTGCAAATCAGTGATGGGCAGATAGATGCGACCGCGCATGGCGTCTTCTCCCACGTCGCGGATGATGTTGGTCAGCTGAAATGCCTGGCCCAGTTTGTGGGCATAGGTGGTGGTGGCTTCCTGGGTCTGACCAAAAATCCGCGCCGCCACCTCTCCAACCACACCTGCCACCAGATGGCAATAGCGCTGCAGACCGGCATAGTCGAGATAGCGGGTCTGGTCCAGATCCATCTGGCAGCCTTCGATCACGGCCTGCAGGTGGTGCTGTTCAATCTGAAACTGTGCAGCGTGTGGCATCAAGGCCTGCATTACGGGATGGCTGGGCTTGCCTGCAAAAGCCTGCGCAACTTCCTGTTTCCACCAGGCCAGCTTTTGTGCTGCGACGCCCAAGTCATGCACTTCATCAACCACGTCATCCACTTCTCTGCAAAAAGCGTAGAAAGCAGTAATTGCTGCCCGTCGATGGGCAGGCAGAAAAAGAAAGGCGTAATAAAAGCTGCTGCCCGAAGCGGCTGCTTTTTCTTGGACGTAGGTTTCCGGAGTCATAAGCGCCCGATTGTCCCATGGCTGGCCGGTATGCAGCATTTCGCTGCGAAGCCGTGTGTGCTTGATCTGCATCAATTGTTTTCCCTGTTCAAGGGATGCCGTTTTTCCGGGCTGCCTCATAAGATTGAAACTTTGCAATGTCTCATCTGTGGAAACTAATGCCGAGCTTCAATTCCTTGCGTCTCACACAGCGCTACATGCTGGTATGTGGTGTGTATTTTTTGTCGATGGCGATCGTCATCGGCATGAGTTGGTACGGATTGATGAATGCCCGAGACAGCATGCGTTCCTTGCATGATGAATCCTTGCAGCGCATCTTGCTGGCCGACTCGATCAATGAAAGCGTCATGCAGTCGCGCATTCAGATGCTCCTGGCTTTTCAGCATGCGCCAGAGAACCCCTTGTCCGAGTTGCATGACCATCCCACGGTAGCCCACCTGGATCTGGTCAAACACAATCTGCAGCAAGGGCGGGATTGGCAAAAGCAGCTGAGCGCCATGATCACCAGCGACGCGGAAAAAGTAATGTTCGCTGAAGCCACCCGCGTGCAAGGCGACTGGGACAGCAAGTTGTCGGCGCTGATGCAAGCAGTGGAAGCTGGAAACTACAGCAACGACTTGATGGCCCGTTTTCTGACGGTCGGCCGTGAAGAGGGCGACATGCTGGTGGCCCTGGTCGGCGCTTTCAAAGGGCTGCAGGTGACGCAGGCTGATCTAGCCTACCAGGAAGCCGATGAGCGCTACCAGCTCAGCCTCCTCATCTTCGTGCTGTGTGTATTGCTTGGCGGCGTGCCTGCCACCTTGCTGTCGGTTTCTTTGATGCGCCGTCTCCGACAGGGTTTTGATACGGCACACGGTGCTGCGCAGGCCATTGCTTCGGGCGATATCTCGCAACGCATCCAAGCCACAGGCAAAGACGAAATCAGCAAACTGCTGCTGCAAATGGAGGAGATGCGGGCCCACCTGCACGACATCATCTTCAAGGTGCGCAGTGGCGCGGATGCCATTGCTGGCGCATCCACACAGGTCGCGGCAGGAACGGGTGATCTGTCAATGCGCACCGAGCAGCAAGCCGCTTCTTTGCAGCAGACCGCATCTGCCACGGAAGAGCTGTCCAGCACCGTGCAGCAAAATGCCGACAGTGCCATCCGCGCCAGCGAGCTGGCACGCGGCGCTACCGATGTGGCTGCGCGTGGTGGCCAGATGGTGTCGGAAGTGGTCACCACCATGGAAGAGATCAACACATCCTCCAAGCGCATCGAAGCCATTATTGGCGTGATTGACTCGATTGCCTTTCAGACCAATATCCTGGCGCTCAATGCTGCCGTGGAAGCTGCGCGTGCCGGTGAGCAAGGCCGTGGTTTTGCCGTGGTGGCCAGTGAAGTGCGCTCTCTGGCGGGACGCTCTGCAGAAGCAGCCCGGGAAATCAAGGGGCTCATCAACGACTCGGTCAACCGAGTGCGCACAGGCAGTGAGCAGGTGCATCGCACAGGCAACACCATGCAAGACATTGTGCAAAGCATTGCGCGTGTTTCTGACATCGTCAGCGAAATTGCCGAGGCCAGCCGCGAGCAATCGAAGGGTTTGGCGCAAATCAACGATGCGGTTTCCAATCTGGATGACGTCACCCAGCAAAATGCGGCGCTGGTCGAAGAGACTTCAGCTGCCTCCAGCGCCTTGCAGGAGCAGGCGCGCCAGATGGCAGAAATGTCTTCCAGATTTATTCTGGAAAACGGTGCCGCAACTTCAGGCTATATCAGCAGCTACCAAAGCCCTGGCGTGATTGATGCCCCAGGGTCGGGTGTTCCAAACAAAGCAATACCGGCCTTGAAGCAGGCCAGCAGCACGGAAGACAATTTCTTCTGACGCAGCAAAGGTCTGCACACTTCAAAGCGAACCGGCTGAAAGCCGGTTCGCTTTTTACTTTTTCCTGTGCTTTTCCCTGTCTGTCGCGCCTGCCTTACATCCAAAGCGCGCGCCAGAACATGCGCGGTACATCGGTCTTGCGCACAGTCAGACGGGTGTGCAGACTGGCACCGCGTTGGGCTTGCACCTTGTCCAGAATGCATAAGCCACCTTGCACTACCAGGCGCAGCTCCCAGCCCATGCGTCCGGGCAAGCGGTGCACCAAGGGGGCTCCTTCATGCATCAAATCCCTGGCCCACGCTATGTTGGCTGCCATGAGCTTTTGAATCTCGGGCGTTACGTGTTGCTTGGACAAAACCTCGCGGCTGACAGCGAATGCAGCACAGTCTGCATCGGTGAGGTAGTGGCGGCCGCGCGGTATGTCTTCGCTCAGATCCTGCCAGAAGTTGATCAGTTGAAGCGCAGAGCAAATGGCATCGCTTTGCGCCAGTGCCACGCTGTCGCTCACCCCATACAAATGCAACAGCAAGCGCCCCACGGGGTTGGCGGAGCGGTGGCAATACGCTAATAGCTCTGAGCGGTCCGCGTAAGTGCTGCCGTCACGCGTCTTTTCGATGTCCTGCATAAAAGCGCTGAGCAGATCATCCAGCAAATGAACGGGCAACTGCCGAACGTGTATCTGGTGCTGCAGTGGAGCAAAGATGGCAGCCCAGCGCGCTTGCGGCGCGTCGCCACGGGCGATGGCGTACAGCTCCGCACGGTAAGCACGAAGCTGGTCAAGACGCTGCTGTGCTGTGGCTTCACCTTCATCGGCCATGTCATCGGCCGCACGTGCAAACGCGTAAATGGCGGCAATCGGTGGGCGCAATGACGCTGGGCAAAGCCACGATGCTACGGGAAAGTTCTCGTAGTGGGTAATGGCTGCGGCTTGTGGGGGAGGTGGTGAAGAGATAGGCATGGGTATGGCGCACATTGTCGCTTGACAGCAGACAAAGGCTTGCCTAGATTGCTAACCCATTAGTCAGTAACTGCATCGCACATGGTTTCCCTTTTATCCACACGGCCCTTCCAGGGCCTTTTTGCTTGCGCGCTTGTTTTGGGTGTGCTGTCTGGGTGTTCGCGTCCGGCACCAGAATCCGAACCGGTTCGGGCTGTCAAGCTCCTGGAGGTCGGAGTACAAGCCTTGCATACGGATATTGAGTATGCGGGTGAAGTGCGGGCGCAGACGGAATCGCAGTTGGGGTTTCAGGTGGCGGGCAAGTTGCTGCGCAGAACTGTAAATGCGGGTGATGTGGTGCTTCAGGGGCAGTTGCTGGCGGAGCTGGACAGCCAGGACTATGTTCTGGCTGCGCAAGCGGCGCAGGCCCAAGTCGCGGCGGCTCTAACACAGCGCAATTTGGCGCAAGCAGACTGGCAACGTTTTTCTGCGCTCAAGGACCAGGGTTTTATCAGTAGTGTGGAGCTGGATCGGCGCCGTGCCAACTTGCAGGCGGCCCAGGCACAGTTAGAGCAGGCGCAGGCGCAAGCACGTTCCCAAAGCAACCAGAGTGCCTACACGCGGTTGCTGGCAGCAGCTGATGGTGTCATCACCAGTGTGCGGGCTGAACCTGGCCAGGTCGTGGCGGCAGGATCGCCAGTGGTGGTGCTGGCACATGCAGGCGTGCGCGACGTGTGGATCGCTGTGCCTGAAGGTGCGGTGCAGGCTATCAGGCCAGGGCAAAAAGTGCAGGTGCGTACCTGGGCGCAGACAGGTACCAGGGACGGCCTGGTACGCGAAGTGGGGGTGAGTGCAGATCCCGTGACACGGACCTATACCGTCAAAGTGGCAGTGCAGGGGCAGCCGCAGCCTGCGCTTGGCGCCACTGCCTACGTGCGTGTGTCGCAAGCACCCGCCGAACAGCAGGCGGGCATCAAGTTGCCTTCCACGGCGGTCAAGCAGCAGGGCGGTCAGACTGTGGTGTGGGAATTCAGGCCAGAGACCTCCACAGTGCACGCACGGACCGTGCAGATCGCAAGGGTAGAGGGGAATGAGGTAGTGGTTGCCTCGGGTGTGGATCACGGCATGCAGTTGGTTGCCGTGGGCACGCATGTGCTTAGCGAGGGGCAGAAAGTCAGCATCTACCAACCGCGCCACCCTGAAGCTGCGCAATAAGGGAGGTGAAAATGCATACACCAACGCCTGAAAAATCAGGTTTCAACCTGTCGCGCTGGGCGCTAGAGCACATTCCTCTCACGCGGTATTTGATGGTGGTGATCTTGTTGCTAGGCGGTGCTGCTTATTTTCAATTGGGGCAGGACGAAGATCCTCCATTCACTTTTCGTGCCATGGTGGTGCGAACCTATTGGCCTGGTGCTTCTGCGCAACAGGTGGCTGAGCAGGTGACAGACAAGATCGAGCGTACGCTGCAAGAGGTGCCTTACGCAGACAAGATCAGCAGCTATTCCAAGCCTGGCGAGTCGCAGGTGATTTTTCAGCTGCGTGACAATTCGCGCCCGCAAGACGTTGCCAATCTTTGGTACACGGTGCGTAAGAAAATTGGTGATATGCAGTACTCCTTGCCGCAAGGGGTACAAGGGCCTTTCTTCAACGATGAATTCGGCGATGTATATGGCGTGATCTATGGCCTCTCGGGGGAGGGGTACAGCTACGCAGAGCTCAAAACCTTTGCAGATGAGGTGCGGCAGCAACTGTTGCTCGTTAAGGACGTGGCCAAGGTTGAACTGTTTGGCGCACAAAGCGAACGCATTTTTGTAGAGCTTTCCCAGAAACGTTTGGCGCAGATGGGGCTGGATATCAGCCAGATCATTGCTCAGCTGAATCAGCAGAATGCTGTCGAAGGGGCTGGAGTCATCACGACCCCTCAGGAGCAAGTCCAAGTGCGCATCGGGGGGCAATTCAGCGCACTGGATCAAGTGCGCGACATGCCAGTGCGTGCGCCTTCCGGTGTGCAGTTACGTTTGGGTGATATAGCGGACATTTCGCGTGGTTATGAAGACCCGCCCACGGTCAAGGTGCGTCATGGAGGCAAGGAGGTGATTGCCTTGGGCATTTCCATGACCAAGGGGGGAGATATCGTTGGCCTCGGCAAAGCTCTGCATGCGCAGATGGCCGAGATTGCGCGTCATCTTCCGGTGGGGATGGAGCTGGTCAATATCCAGGATCAGCCCAAGGCTGTGACCGATTCGGTCAACGAATTCATCAAGGTTCTGATGGAGGCTGTGGTGGTGGTGCTCGCGGTGAGCTTCATCAGCCTCGGCTTGCACAAGCGTGAAGGTGCTGTTGCATGGTGGCGCCGTTGGTACATCGATCCACGCCCTGGTTTGGTTGTGGCTGTGACCATCCCCTTGGTGCTGGCTGCCACTTTCCTGGCCATGTGGTACTGGGGAATCGGGCTGCACAAGGTGTCGCTGGGCTCGCTGATCATTGCTTTGGGCCTGCTGGTGGATGATGCCATCATTGCCGTGGAGATGATGGTGCGCAAATTGGAAGAGGGCTATGACAAATTGCGTTCTGCCACATTTGCCTATGACATCACGGCCAAACCCATGCTGACGGGAACATTGATTACCGCAGCAGGCTTTTTGCCCATTGGCATGGCCAAGTCCATGACCGGTGAATACACTTTTGCCATTTTTGCAGTGACGGTGATTGCGCTGGTGATCAGCTGGGTGGCTTCGGTGTACTTTGTCCCATATTTGGGCAGCCTGTTTCTGAAGGAGCCCAAGCTGCAGCGAACAAAAAAAGACGAAGACGCTGCGTTGGAGCTGCACGAGGTATTTGATAGTCCTTTCTACCAGTGGTTTCGCTCTGCCGTGCACTGGTGCGTGATGCATCGATGGCTCACGATCGGTGCCACTGCCTTGCTGTTCGTACTGGGCATATGGGGAATGAGCCGTGTGCAGCAGCAATTCTTTCCTGATTCGAACCGCCCTGAAATTCTGGTCGATGCCTGGTTCCCGGAAGGCACCTCTTTTGCCGGTAATGAACAGGTGGTTCAGCGCATGGAGCAATATCTGCAGACGCAGTCCGGGGTCGAGAATGTCACGGTGTGGGTGGGCTCCGGGGTGCCACGTTTTTATTTGCCGCTGGATCAGGTGTTTCCGCAAAGCAATGTGTCTCAGTTCATCGTGATGATGGAGGATCTGGCTGCGCGCGACCGCCTCATGCAGCAGCTGCCCGCTGCGCTGGCCCAGAAATTTCCGGAGGCACGTGCGCGCACCAAGTTGCTGCCAAGTGGCCCTCCTGTGCCTTACCCCGTGCAATTCCGGGTGGTTGGAACAGATGCTGCGCAACTGCGTGTGCTGGCAGATCAGGTGAAGGTCGTCATGCAGGCGCATCCAGACATGCGAGGTGTCAATGACAACTGGAATGAATCCGTCAAGGTCATGCGACTGGAGGTGGATCAGGACAAGGCGCGTGCTTTGGGTGTGAGCAGTCAATCCATTGCGCAGGCAACCCAGATCCTGTTGGCGGGGGCGACTGTTGGGCAGTACCGTGAAGGTGACAAGCTCATCAACATCGTCTTGCGTCAACCCTTGAATGAACGTGATGCGATGGATGATCTGGCGGCGACTTATTTGCCCACGGCGTCCGGTCAATTCATTCCACTGGCGCAGATTGCCACGCCTGTGCTGGGTTGGGAGCCTGGCGTGTTGTGGCGTGAGGGGCGCCGATATGCCATTACGGTGCAAGGTGATGTGCGAGAGGGCTTGCAGGGCGCGACGCTGACTCAGGCACTCAAGCCTGCCATGGACAAGCTGCAGTCTCAATGGCGTGAACAAGGCTGGCCAGACTATCGCATTCAGACGGCCGGTGCTGTAGAGGAAAGTGCAAAGGGCGCTGCGTCGATTGCGGCGGGGGTTCCGGTCATGCTGTTCCTTGTGTTTACCTTGCTGATGTTGCAGCTCCACAGTTTCAGTCGTGCGCTGCTGGTGTTCATCACGGGGCCCTTGGGCATCGCTGGGGTGGCTGCAGCACTGCTGCTGTTGAACCGGCCTTTTGGTTTTGTGGCACTGCTCGGAGTTATTGCGCTCATGGGCATGATTCAGCGCAACTCGGTCATCTTGATCGACCAGATCGAAACCGACCGTGCGTGCGGTGTACCGGCATGGGATGCCATTGTGGAAGCCACGGTACGACGTCTGCGTCCCATTGTGCTGACAGCCGCTGCAGCAGTTCTGGCAATGATTCCGCTATCGCGCAGCGTGTTTTGGGGTCCGATGGCAGTAGCCATCATGGGTGGCCTGATCGTGGCAACCGTGCTCACATTGTTTGCGTTACCTGCAATGTATGCGGCCTGCTTTCGTGTCAAACGCCCGGTGCCTGAATATTTGCAAGAAAAATGATGCGAGAAAGCATATTTGCAGGTTATTTTCGCGGTTAAAATCGCCGATTGACCTATGACGCAGAGCGTTGAAGTTCTGTAGTTATCAAGACCGCGCGGGTGGCGAAATTGGTAGACGCACCAGGTTTAGGTCCTGACGCCAGCAATGGTGTGGGGGTTCGAGTCCCCCCCCGCGCACCACATTCCAGTGAGACTATGCGGAATACGGTGCAGGCTGTGAACTGCAGTCGGCACAGTCCACTATTTCCCCAGAATTAGGAATCACCATGGCCGTTACAGTTGAAACCCTCGAAAAGCTTGAGCGCAAGATTACGCTGAGCTTGCCCCTTGCTGCAATTCAGAGCGAAGTTGAATCGCGTCTGAAGAAGGTTGCGCGCACTGTGAAGATGGATGGCTTCCGTCCCGGCAAGGTGCCTATGAACGTTGTGGCCCAGCGTTATGGCTACTCGGTTCAGTACGAAGTGCTGAACGACAAGGTTGGCGAAGAGTTTGCGAAGTCTGTGCAAGAAGCCGGTCTGCGCGTTGCTGGTCAGCCTCGCATCTCCGAAAAGGAAGGTGCTGCCGAAGGTCATGCAGAGTTCGAGGCTATCTTCGAAGTGTTCCCCGAAGTCAAGATTGGCGATCTGGCCGCTGCCGAAGTGGAAAAACTGACCGCTGAAGTGGATGATGCTGCTATCGAAAAGACTTTGGACATCCTGCGCAAGCAGCGCCGCACTTTTGCTCAGCGCGCTGCTGATGAAGCTGCTGTAGACGGCGATCGCGTGACAGTGGACTTCGAAGGCAAGATCGACGGCGAAGCTTTTGCTGGTGGCAAGGCTGAAGACTTCCAATTCCTGGTTGGCGAAGGCCAGATGCTCAAGGAATTCGAAGACGCCGTGCGTGGCATGAAGGCTGGCGAGTCCAAGACTTTCCCCTTGGCATTCCCTGAGGATTACCATGGCAAGGACGTTGCAGGCAAGACCGCTGACTTCCTGGTGACACTGAAGAAGGTGGAAGCTGCTAACCTGCCCGAAGTGAACGAAGCGCTGGTGAAGTCGTTGGGTATTGCTGATGGTTCCGTGGAAGCGCTGCGTGCTGACATCAAGAAAAACCTGGAGCGCGAAGTCAAGTTCCGTCTGCAAGCGCGTAACAAGCAAGCCGTGATGGATGCTCTGGTGTCCGTGGCTGAACTGGAGCTGCCCAAGGCTTCCGTGCAAGCCGAAGTGGCTCGCTTGATGGACTCCGCGCGTGCTGATCTGAAGCAACGCGGCATCAAGGATGCCGACAAGGCTGAGATTCCAGAAGATATTTTCCTGCCTCAGGCTGAGCGTCGCGTGCGCCTGGGCCTGGTGGTGGCAGAGTTGGTGAAGGCCAATAAGCTGGAAGCTACTCCTGAGCAGTTGAAGGCTCATGTGGATGAATTGGCTGCTTCTTATGAAAAGCCTGAAGAAGTGGTGCGCTGGTACTTTGGTGACCGCCAGCGCTTGGCCGAAGTGGAAGCTGTTGTTATCGAAAACAACGTGACCGAGTTCGTGCTGAGCAAGGCCAAGGTGAATGACAAGGCTGTGTCGTTCGAAGAACTGATGGGTCAGGCTTAATCTGCTGACTCGAACAAGGCGTCCGCTGCTACTTTCATACAGATCGCTGGTTCGCTAAAAAGTTCTTGATCCGGGGCTTGTGCTTTTGAGCGCAAGCCCCATTTCATTTCTTGGTTACAGTATTTGTTCTGTTCCCTCGTTTGGAGAAAACATGAGCGCATTGGATATGCAAGGTTTGGGCATGGTGCCTATGGTGGTTGAGCAGTCAGGTCGCGGTGAGCGCTCTTATGACATCTATTCCCGCTTGCTCAAAGAGCGCGTGATTTTTTTGGTTGGTGAAGTCAACGATCAAACTGCAAACTTGGTCGTCGCTCAGTTGCTGTTTCTGGAAAGTGAAAATCCTGACAAGGATATTTCCTTTTATATCAACTCGCCCGGTGGTAGTGTCACTGCCGGTATGGCGATTTTCGACACCATGAATTTCATCAAGCCTGATGTGTCTACGCTGTGCTGCGGTATGGCAGCGAGCATGGGTGGTTTCTTGCTGGCTGCAGGAGCGAAGGGGAAGCGATTTGCGTTGCCCAACTCTCAAGTCATGATCCACCAACCTTTGGGTGGGGCGCGTGGCCAAGCTACAGAAATTGAGATTCACGCGCGCGAAATCTTGAAGACACGTGAGCGTTTGAACAAGATTCTGGCGGATCGCACTGGTCAGCCGCTGGAAAAGATCCAGCATGACACGGAGCGTGACTATTACTTATCAGCGCAGGAAGCCAAAGACTATGGTCTGGTGGACAGCGTGATTGAAAAACGCGCTTGACCCATTGGCGCTGTTTAGCAGCAAGCGGCGCTTTCCCCTTCGGGTAGCGCCGTTTTTACATTGCTATCATCCTCTCCTCTTATTGACGTAAACAAGGCGTAGCCCCCATGGCCGAGAAAAAAGGCACTACCAGCGAGAAAAATCTTTATTGCACCTTCTGTGGCAAGAGCCAGCACGAGGTGAAGAAGTTGATCGCTGGTCCGTCCGTCTTCATCTGTGATGAGTGCATTGATTTGTGTAATGAAATCATTCGCGATGAAGTGCCGGACACCAGCGCACGCGAGGCACGCGGAGATTTGCCTACGCCTGCAGAAATCAAAGCGAATCTGGACAACTATGTAATCGATCAGGAGCAGGCCAAACGCACGCTGGCAGTTGCGGTTTACAACCATTACAAGCGCCTTAATCACAAAGACAAGGCCGGCAAGGATGAGGTGGAACTGTCCAAGAGCAATATCTTGCTGATTGGGCCTACAGGCTCGGGCAAAACACTGCTGGCGCAAACGTTGGCGCGTCAGCTGGATGTGCCCTTTGTGATGGCAGATGCAACAACACTGACCGAAGCAGGCTACGTGGGCGAAGATGTCGAAAACATCGTGCAAAAGCTGCTGCAAAGTTGCGAATACAACATCGAGCGTGCGCAGCGCGGGATTGTCTATATTGATGAAATCGACAAGATTTCGCGCAAGTCTGACAACCCCAGCATCACCCGAGATGTATCAGGTGAGGGAGTGCAACAGGCTCTGCTGAAGTTGATCGAAGGCACAATGGCCAGTGTTCCTCCGCAAGGTGGTCGCAAGCATCCCAACCAAGATTTCCTGCAAGTCGATACAACCAACATCCTGTTTATCTGTGGTGGTGCATTCCAAGGCCTGGAAAAAGTGATTGAAAACCGTACCGAGGCTTCCGGGATCGGTTTTGGTGCTGCAGTGCGCAGCAAGGCCAATCGCTCTTTGACAGAGGTGTTCCAAGACATCGAGCCTGAAGACTTGATCAAGTTCGGCATCATTCCCGAGTTGATCGGGCGTATGCCGGTGATTACCGCCTTGACGGAGCTGAATGAAGAGGCTTTGGTCCGTATCTTGACTGAGCCTAAAAACGCATTGGTCAAGCAATTCAGCAAACTGCTGGCCATGGAGGGCGTGGAGCTGGAAGTTCGTCCTGCAGCTTTGACCGCAATTGCCCGCAAAGCTATCGCTCGCAAGACGGGAGCTCGTGGTCTGCGCTCTATCTTGGAGCAAGCATTGCTCAACACCATGTTTGATTTACCGAACCACGAAAATGTGGAGAAGGTGGTTGTAGAGGAGGCCACCATTGTTGAAGGCAAGGCTCCACTCTTGGTGTACCGAGAAGCAGCAAAGAAAGCCTGAAACATGTGGGCCAGTCATGTGGCCTATGCCTAGCCGAGAAAAACTCAGCTGCTAGATTTTTGGGTGCAAATGCATAGTTTGTGCCCGTGAAGGAGTTACATGTCAGGAACTACTGATTTGACCCCCCAAGATATGTTTGAGTTGCCACTGCTGCCTTTGCGTGATGTGGTGGTCTTTCCGCATATGGTGATCCCGCTTTTTGTAGGGCGAGCCAAAAGTATCAAGGCGCTGGAATCGGCTATGGAGGCCGATCGCCGCATCATGCTGGTTGCGCAGAAAACAGCGTCGAAAGATGAGCCAACAGTCGCTGACCTGTTCGAAGTTGGCACTATCTCCACCATCTTGCAAATGCTCAAACTTCCCGATGGCACTGTCAAAGTGTTGGTGGAAGGGCAGCAGCGCGCCAAGTTGCACGAGGTGATAGAGAAGGAAGATCATTTTGTAGCTCGCGCTGAGATTCTGGAGTTGCGCGAAGACAGTGTTTCCTCCAGTGAGGTGGAGGCGCTGCGCCGTGCGGTGTCTCAGTTGTTTGATCAATACGTCAAACTCAACAAGAAAATTCCTTCGGAAATTCTGACCTCGATTGCTGGCATTGACGATGCGGGGCGCCTGGCAGATACCATTGCAGCACATCTGCCTTTAAAGCTGGAGCACAAGCAATCTGTACTCAATCTGGCGGATGAAAAGCAGCGTCTGGAAAACCTGTTTGAACAGCTTGAGCGTGAAGACGACATCTTGAATGTTGACAAAAAGATCCGTGGCCGCGTCAAAAAGCAGATGGAGAAAAACCAGCGCGACTTCTATTTGAATGAGCAAGTCAAGGCCATTCAAAAAGAGCTGGGTGAGGGCGAAGACGGCGCAGATCTGGAGGAGATCGAGAAAAAGATCAAGACCGCCAGAATGCCTGTGGAAGCGCGCAAAAAGGCAGAGGCTGAACTGAAAAAACTCAAGCTCATGTCGCCCATGTCGGCAGAAGCTTCGGTGGTGCGCAACTACATCGACGTGCTTACGGGCTTGCCATGGAGCAAAAAGACCAAGATCAAGCATGATCTGGCCAATGCGGAAGAAGTGCTCAATGCCGATCACTTTGGCCTAGAAAAAGTCAAAGACCGCATCTTGGAATACCTTGCGGTGCAGCAGCGCGTCGATAAGGTCAAGGCGCCTATCCTGTGCTTGGTTGGCCCTCCAGGCGTGGGCAAGACCTCGCTGGGTCTGTCGATTGCCAAGGCGACGGGCCGTAAGTACGTGCGCATGGCCTTGGGTGGCATGCGCGATGAGGCCGAGATCCGTGGTCACCGCCGTACTTACATTGGCGCGATGCCAGGCAAAGTGCTGCAAAGTTTGGAGAAGGTGGGTACGCGCAATCCATTGTTCCTGCTTGATGAAATCGACAAGCTGGGCATGGATTTCCGTGGCGATCCCTCCAGCGCTTTGCTGGAAGTGCTGGACCCTGAGCAAAACAATGCCTTTGGCGATCACTACGTGGAGGTGGACTTTGACCTTAGCGATGTGATGTTCGTGGCGACTTCCAACTCTATGAATATTCCTCCAGCCTTGCTGGACCGTATGGAAGTGATTCGTCTTTCGGGCTACACCGAAGATGAAAAGGTCAACATCGCCAAGCGTTATCTACTGCCCAAACAGATCACCAACAATGGTCTGAAAGAGGGTGAGTTGGATGTGAAAGATGACGCCATCCGCGGCATCGTGCGCTACTACACCCGTGAGGCTGGCGTGCGTTCGCTGGAGCGCGAGTTGTCCAAGATTTGCCGGAAGGTGGTGAAGGGTTTGCAACTCAAAAAGCTCAAACCGAAAGTCATCGTGAAAGCGGGAAACCTAGATGACTACCTGGGGGTGCGCAAATATACCTATGGTCGGGCCGAGCAGCAAAACCAAGTGGGACAAGTTGTAGGGTTGGCGTGGACCGAAGTTGGCGGTGACCTTCTGACAATTGAAGCAGCAACCATGCCTGGCAAGGGCAACATCTTGCGTACGGGCTCATTGGGCGACGTGATGAAAGAGTCGGTGGAGGCTGCGCGTACCGTGGTTCGCAGCCGCGCTCGCATGCTGGGTATCGAGGACACTGCTTTTGAAAAGCGTGACATACACGTGCACGTACCAGATGGTGCAACTCCTAAAGACGGTCCTAGCGCAGGTGCAGCGATGACGACGGCATTTGTCTCTGCACTCACAGGCATTCCAGTGCGTGCAGATGTGGCAATGACAGGTGAAATCACCTTGCGTGGGGAAGTAACAGCCATTGGTGGTTTGAAAGAAAAGCTTTTGGCGGCTTTGCGTGGCGGAATTAAGACAGTGTTGATCCCTCAGGAGAATGTGAAGGATCTGCAGGATATTCCTGCCAATGTGAAAACTGGCTTGGAAATCATCCCGGTGCGCTGGATTGATGAGGTGTTGAAGGTTGCATTGGAGCGCATGCCTGTCGCACTACAGGAGGTCTTGCCCGCTGTTGATGTTGCCGTTGCCACCCAGGCTGCAGCGCCTAAGCCAGCGGCCAAGAAAACGCGTGCTGTGAAGCACTGAAAGAAAATTTGTAGCGCTCTTTTCTGGAACGACAAAAAATTGCGCTACAATTCATTCCATCGCAGCGATGCTTGATTTTGTTGTAGAATCTAAGGCTTCGCTAGATAAGCGGGAATAGCTCAGTTGGTAGAGCGATACCTTGCCAAGGTATAGGTCGTCGGTTCGAACCCGATTTCCCGCTCCAGGTTTCTTGGAGCTTGTCAGTCGATAGGTTTCAAATTTTCTGAGTAATCAGAAGCACGCGGGAATAGCTCAGTTGGTAGAGCGATACCTTGCCAAGGTATAGGTCGTCGGTTCGAACCCGATTTCCCGCTCCAGTTTTGGTGCTACATTAGTGGTGCCTTGAATGGCGCGATAGCAAAGCGGTTATGCAACGGATTGCAAATCCGTCTAGTCCGGTTCGACTCCGGATCGCGCCTCCAAAATGCGGGAATAGCTCAGTTGGTAGAGCGATACCTTGCCAAGGTATAGGTCGTCGGTTCGAATCCGATTTCCCGCTCCATATTAAAAGGGAAGCCAAAGCTTCCTTTTTTTATGTCACAAATAGTGTGTGCTGGTATGGCGTCAAAAAGTGCCTGCAACATCAGTTATGCTATTAGTCTTTGCAACCTGCTGGTCTTGTTGCAGCCTCGGTGGTGAAATTGGTAGACACATCAGACTTAAAATCTGCCGCCTCTTAACGGGCGTGCCGGTTCGATTCCGGCCCGAGGCACCAACTGGCTATCTCAGATAGTCCCGAAAACTCTCAAAACCCGCATGTTTCCTAGCATGGCGGGTTTTTTGTTGTCTCAATGAGTCTTGTGTGGTTTCTGGACATACCAGCATTTTGTTGGTAGTTTTGTTGGTAGTTCGCATACCAACACTTTTCAGATACCAACACATGCCTCTTACCGATACCTTTGTTAAGCAGTACAAGCACTCA